>JAZMZS010000067.1:0-5987 GCA_045586105.1 Eubacteriales bacterium
AAATATTTTCACGAAATATTGAAATAATGCAAAAAATGTGATATAATTAGCTCACGAACCAACGAATAGGAGCATACCGAAATGAAAATGGGCGATATAATACGTGAGTTACGACTAAAAAATGGCATGACTCAAGAAGAACTCGGTGCTATACTTGGTGTGCAAAAATCTGCTATTCGAAAATACGAATCCGGTTTAGTCGAAAACATTCCACGCTCTTCGATTTTGAAAATGGCAACATTATTCAATGTCAAACCCTCATATTTGATGGGATGGGAAGATGAGGACACAACTCAAATTCAAGATACTCAAGAAAAAAACATAGTCATCACAATAGGACGCGATGGCTCTTACAATAAAAAACGTCTTTCCGACGACCAAATCAAAGCACTTCAGGCAATCATTGACCAAATGCCCGATGCCCCAGGTGATATATAATTTGTTTATTTTTCACCAAACAGGTTATAAAACTTTGGTTATATATACCATTGATAATTTCAAAGATTCCAATTGATTTTTCGTAAACAATTGAATATAATATTGGTGTAGGGACACCTACTTGATGATTTCCTCGTAGAGCGCGAGGAGCATAATATAAAAAATGCTCTATTTGATGATTTCCTCGTAGAGCGCGAGGAGCATAATATAAAAAATGCTCTATTGATGAATCAAGTCCTCTGCACATTGTGCGGGGGACTTTTCATATATAGGAGCATAATTAATGAAAATTGTATTTCTTTCATCCGAGTTCTTTCAAGAACATAACCATTGCACTGAAATTTTAGCAAAAAACTCACGTCCATATGTCTGTGCCAAAATAAAAATTGGTGGTACAGTATTTGCAATCCCATTGCGACATCATATTTTACATAAGTATGCTTTTTTTACCGTAAAAAAGGCTGGACTTTATTTTACAAAATCGGTAGTAATTTCCAAACAATCCTATGTAAGTCATAAACAGCCGAATATTAACAACGAAGAATTCAAAGCAATAAAAGCAAATGAAAAACAAATACAAAAGGAGTTTATCGACTATATACGTCTATATAAAAAAGCAAAATTACATTCAAGCAATAAACACTATTGGAACATTTTGCGTTATAGCTCCTTACAATATTTTGAAGAATATCTCAAAGATATATAACAATACCGCCTCGGATCTCTCCGAAGCGGTATTCAAAGCAAGTTACCGGCAAGTTAAAAATACTTTAGTTGTAATGTAAATAACAATGCAACAACTAAAAAAGAACTTAAGTTTTTTAACTTATTTATCATTTCTACTATTGTAGATAAACCGATGCTTTTCTATGAACGGTAAAAACCTCTCATACACTTCCCTCTCGAGCGGAGACGTGAGGAACTTTCCCCTCTCCCTCAGCTCGCGCATTCGGGCAGCTCGGAACTCTGCCGCCTGTCGGCTGATGTTGCATAGCTGCATTATCTGCTCGGGCGTGTATGCGTTACACCCCCAGAGAACGCAAGCGGGAGCAAGCAGGCGGGATGCGAAGACGTTTGCCGCCCTCTCGACGGGCTTATCCCCATCGGACGGCTCGCGGTTGACAAGCCCCGGCATACCAACGTGACCGAGGATGATATGCCCGAGCTCATGCGCTGCTGTGAACCGCTGACGTCCCAAGCTCGGAACCGCCGAAGATATGTACATCGTGTATCTGCCGTTGACGTACTCGGTAAAACCGTCTTCCCCGGGACCGTCGTACATTTTGACGCGGATACCGCGCCGCCGACAGATCTCCGACACCGATATAGGCAACTCGGTTATTCCGTCCTCAAGCAGAAATTGCCACACGGCATCACGGGAATTCTTGTAATCGTTGTAATTCAATATAATCACCTCCTACAAAATTTTACAATATCGGAGGTATCTTTGCATATAGGTAATAATTGCTGCACTCAATAGATAAGGAATATCATTATGAAAAAGTTTCTCAAAAAAGCATTTTGGCCATCAATTCTGTTGACAATCGTTGTGCTGATTAAATATGAACAGCATGCGTGGGCATACACTCTTTTCTCTTTTGTTGTTATAGTCCTTGCAATTATGCTGTATATTAACTCGAACGAAAAATTCTATCAAAATGTCCTCGAAAAATCCGAAGTACATGTTAGTCAAATAGAAAAGCTACTCAACATTACAAAGAAGCCAACACCGGGCATGTATACAACCTCTTCCGGGGATAACATATCTTTCTTATATAAACGTTTGTCAATTATTGAGGATGAGTTAAGGCAAATAAACGCAACTAATTTGTCCACCTGCAAACCAAACAAGTCATTCGTAAAAGCGTCGGACCGCAATCCGGTATTTATGTCAAAAATTACTGCATCAAAGTACATATCAAGAATGGATAACGTTCGTTTTGATCGCGGAATGAATATGGTACAAAACCTTCATCTTCCCTGCAAAATATCATGCGACATAACATCTTCTCGTTCACATCACATAACATATAAAACAACGCTTACATCATGCACTTGTCCCGACTTTGATAATGAAAAAGAGCCCTGCAAGCATATGATAGCTCTTGCCCTCGCCGTAGGAGCACTCTTACCGGTCAGTGATTCCATTATTGAGTTTAACGGTGCTGGGATGTCAGATGAAATAGATCATTTAAATATCACACGTAACTCTCTGGCTTTAGAAATAGAGCTTTTGAACAAACAACTTGAAAACACAAAAGACGATTTAGAAGAGTTCGCAAAAAAAACAGTGTCTGCTGAAAAGAAATACTACTATATGTTATCCTCGCTTTCTCGCGCCAGAAAAATTTACAAAGAATATTTAGATAGAAATCAAGTGCTCGTTAACGATGATGATCTGATGGAAAAATATATTGAAAGGTTTACAGATGACCGTTTTGAAAGAGGAGTAGCTATATCAAAAGACATAGCTACAATCAAAAAGAACATAAAATGTAGCATTGAATGCAAAATTCCATCCGCCAGCATTCCTAATAAGCATTATGACACCACATTATATAATTGTTCATGTAAGGACTATGATGTACACGGTCTGCCCTGCAAACATATGATAGCTCTCGCCCTTGCAACAAAAGTGATACAGCCAATTAAAACCGAAAGGAACACGTCATGCCCTACTGCCTCTACGTAAGAAAGTCCCGTGCCGATGCGGAAGCTGAAGCAAAGGGCGAGGGAGAAACGCTCGCCCGTCACATAAACACTCTGCTCGATCTCGCAAAGCGCCGACGCTTTGAAATAGGAACGATACACCGCGAGATCGTCTCGGGTGAAACTATAGCCGCACGCCCTGTCATGCAGCAGCTCCTCTCCGAGGTAGAAGAGGGATTGTGGGAAGGGGTGCTGGTCATGGAAGTGGAACGACTTGCAAGAGGCGACACGGTAGATCAGGGTATCGTTGCGCAGACCTTCAAGTATTCCAACACAAAGATCATCACGCCTCTGAAGGACTACAATCCGAACGATGAATTTGACGAGGAATACTTCGAGTTCGGTCTATTCATGTCACGCCGAGAGTACAAGACAATAAACCGCCGTCTGCAGAGAGGCAGGCTTGCTTCGGCAAACGAAGGAAAATACGTAGGCAATACACCGCCTTACGGTTACAGAAAAGTTAAGCTTGAAAAAGAAAAGGGATTCACACTTGAGCCGCACCCCGAAGAAGCGGAGGCAGTGAGATTGATGTTCGATCTCTACGTCAACGGCAAAAAGCAAGAGGACGGAACGCTCAGACGGCTCGGCGTTAATCTAATATCGCAAGAGTTAAACGCACTCAAAATACCTCCGCGTAAAAATGCTCTATGGACGCAGTCGTCGGTCAGAGATATCCTGGCTAATCCCGTATACGTCGGCATGATACGATGGAACTGGAGAAAAACAGAAAAAAAGATGGTCGAAGGCAGGATAGAAAAAAGCCGTCCGAAATCCGCCCCCGATACCTGGCTTTTAACAAAAGGCAGGCACCCTGCAATAATAGATTCGCAATTATTCGATGAGGCGCAACGCATAACGCAGAGTAACAAGGTTATACCTCTCAAGCCCAACAGTACGATTCAAAATCCTCTAGCAGGGCTCGTAGTCTGCGGAAAGTGCGGCAGGAACATGGCAAGAAGATCATATCCAAACGGGTACCCGGATTCGCTCATGTGTCCCTACAACACATGCTCAAACGTTAGTGCCTCGCTCGCGTCGGTCGAAAAGCGCGTGCTTGACTTCCTGAATCAATGGGTGGAAGAATACAAGCTTCATTGGAACGAGCAGGCCTTCAACGGCGCAAAGCAGCTGCTTGATGCAAAGATCAAGGCATTGGATAAACTCGAAGAAGACTCTGCGCAACTTCGCAAGCAGCTGAATAACGTTTACGACCTTCTCGAACAAGGGGTGTACGACACAGCTACGTTCTCCGAGAGAAGTCAAACGCTGAAGGAAAAGATCGCAGGATCCGAAAAAGAAAAAATTGCCCTGTTAAAAGAAATAGAAACAGAGCAAAATCGAGAAAAGAAACGAGAAGAGCTTATTCCGAAGGTAGAGCATCTGCTCTCCGTCTACGATACCCTCCCCTCAGCTCAAGCAAAGAACGAGTTGTTGAAAGAGGTTATAGAGAAGATCTCTTATACCAAAGAAAAAAGAGCGCAAAAGGTCAAGCAACCTAAAAAGAGCCGTTCAAAAAAAGCTCCGCCGCAAGAAACGGTAACAGAATGGATAGTTTCTCCCGACGATTATGAGCTTGTCGTCTTTCCCGCCCTCCCTTCGGACGAAGATTCTTGATCTTTTTCCTATGTTTATGAATATTTTGTTAACTTTGCATTATCTGCGTTAACAATTTAGAAAAAACTATTGCGTTTTATAACTTGACTGTGCTATATTGAAAATACAGTCAAGTTATATAGGTGTCTATGGCGTACCGAAGAGCTTGCACACATCGAGATGGTAAGCGCGATAATTTATCAGCTTACGAGAAACCTCTCTGAGGAGGAGATAAAGAAGTCGGGCTTTGCACCTTACTTTGTCGATCACACGACGGGAGTATATCCCGTTGCGGCGTCCGGCACGCCCTTTGACATGAAATACGTTGGTGTCAAGGGAGACGTTCTTGCCGATCTTCACGAGGACCTTGCCGCAGAGCAAAAGGCACGCGTGACCTACGACAACATTCTCAGACTTATCGACGATCCCGACGTGCGCGATCCTATAAAGTTTTTGCGTGAGCGCGAGATCGTGCACTTCCAGCGCTTCGGTGATGCGCTGAGAGTTGCTCAGGATAAGCTTGACTGCAAGAACTTCTACGCTTGCAACCCGTCCTTTGACAAGGGCTGCCCCAATAATAACGGCGGCTGCGGCTGCAACTAACAACAAGACAAAGAGCAGATGGGGGTCATCCATCTGCTCTTATCTGTTCGACCTATTGGAATTGGTCTGATTTTCATGGTTTCAAAATCGAGCCAGTTATTTTCACAATGACCACATTTTATACACGACAAAGCAACGGTAATCCATTCAAATGCATTTACCCAATCTTCTTGAGAAAAAGAATCATCATTTGCCAAACATTCTTCTGCAAAATCTTCTTTGCCTTGCGAGGATATATGCAGCGCTATCTTAAAACTACTTTCTCCACACTTAGAACAGCAAACTTTCTCAAGTGGTATTTCTCTGTCGAGAAAATCATCTTTGCACACAAAACCATTCCAACCATGCTTTCCACTATCGAACAAAACAAACTCTTTTTTACATTCTTTACATACTATTTTTAGCAGTTGTCGTTCATTGCTTTCGCAGATTTCAAAAGCATCGCTTCCACAATGGCATTTTATTGTTCCTGTTACTTCGTATTCATTGTTGTTACTGCCAACCGGAATCAAAATTGATTGAAGATGTGTTGGAATGGGGAGGGTTTCTTTAGGTGCTTTCTTTTTGCCTATCCAACTAAATAATCCCATTTATTGTGCCTCCTATCTATTCGTCAAATTCTTATTTTCCTAACTGTTCGA
>JAZMZS010000068.1:0-5540 GCA_045586105.1 Eubacteriales bacterium
TGAGTTGATTATAGCACCCGCGCACATGAGACAGGGATCCATAGTAACGTACATGGTGCATTGAGGCAGTCTCCATCCGCCCAGCCTTTTACATGCAGAATCGATCGCCCTGACCTCGGCATGATAAAGTGCGTTCTTCCCGTTCTCTCTGAGATTATGCTCAGCCGAGATCACATCGGTGCCGTATCTGACTATGACCGCACCGACCGGCACCTCGCCGCACTCCTCCGCAAGACTTGCCTGCTCGAGAGCCATGCGCATAAATTCAATATCGCGTTCTTCAATCATAATATAATTCTGACCAGCGTAGCAACAAATATCACGGCATATACTACTATCATTGCGGGAGAAAAGATCTCGGAGAGTGTGATATCAGCTCTTCTCTTTCTGATCTCCTCTGTTTTTTCGTTTACGGCGGTATGATGATACCGCAAGAGCACCCATGAGTAGTATACTCCCGCACTAAGCACCGCAAGCCACGTGATACATTCAACAGCCACGTAAACACCGACCGAGCATACGCCCGCAAGGTACGAAAGAACAAGAACGACCGTATTTACGGTGAAGTGCAGATATACCGTAAGCTTGATATCATCGGTATAGAGAAACAGCACCGAAAGTACGATTCCCGATCCTGCCGCATAAATGAGCTGGAGGGGATTGAAATGGCAAAGACCGAAAACGATACCCGACAGCAGCGCCGCACGAAAGCCGAATCCGCCCGCCCGCATGATGGCGCCCCTCGAGAACAATTCCTCGGCGACAGAGGGCAGGACACAGTACATCAAAAGCGAAAACAAAAAGCCGAAAAAGCCTCCAAGCATTTCGTTTTCCGAGGAGACGGAATTTACCTTGAAAAGCTCAAGTATGACTATATTTATTTGAAGCAATGCAACAATAGCGGCAAATGCAATAAAGAATGCGGGCCTTTTGTATTCGCACCAATCGTGCGTATAATAGGATGCTCCGATCGGCTTGAACATTCTCTTCCACATCAGGTACGGAACAACGAATGAAAGTGCATATATGATCTTTACCGCAGCTACACGCAGATGCGAATCAAGTAAAGCGGAAGCTATGGGAGCCGCTGAGCTTATGACCAGCTGTGCAAGAATGAGCAGGGACAAGCGCACCGCTCTGACTGTATTTTTGTTACTCAACGCGCCACCTCCCCGCAAAAGCTTACATTATGATCAATATACTAATATAATACACCAATCAAAGCAAAAAATCAAGTAGAAAAAGGCACAAAAGCAGGTATCTTCCCCCACTGTTGTGCTTTTTATTTTTCGGTCAAGAGAACAGCTCAAAAGCGAAGTGTTCTCTTGACCGCCATTGATGATCCGAAAAAGGGCGCCCATGCGGACGCCCTTTCAGTCTTATACAATTAGTGAGCGATAAATCTCTCGGTATCCTTATCAAAGAGGTGGATCCTGTCGGGATCAAGAGCGACCTTGATCTTGTCGCCTGCTCTTGCCTGAGAGTTGGAAGCGACACGTGCGATGAGGCTCTGCTCCTCGCCTGCCTGGAGGTAGAGGTAGATCTCTGCACCCATAAGCTCGGTGACCTCAACGTCAGCCTCGATGATGCTGTCAGCAAACTTCTCGAGGTACATCTCGTCGTCGTGAATGCACTCGGGACGGATACCTGCGATGATCTCTTTTCCGACATACTCTTCGATAATGTTCTCTTCCTTCTCGTTGTAGTACTTGAAGCTGGGAAGCTTGATGGTATTGCCGCAGAAGGAGATGTAGTACTCGCCGTTCTTCTTCTCAACGAGAGCGTTGATGAAGTTCATCTGAGGAGTACCGATAAATCCTGCAACGAAGATGTTTACAGGCTTATCGTAAAGGGTCTGAGGAGTATCGACCTGCTGAATGAGACCGTCCTTCATAACAACGATTCTCGTAGCCATGGTCATAGCCTCGGTCTGGTCATGTGTAACGTAGATAAATGTGGTTCCTACACTCTTATGGAGCTTGGTAAGCTCGGTTCTCATCGATGCACGAAGCTTAGCGTCGAGGTTCGAGAGAGGCTCGTCAAGAAGGAATACCTTAGGATAACGGACTATAGCACGGCCGAGCGCAACACGCTGCTTCTGACCTCCGGACAGAGCCTTAGGCTTTCTGTCGAGAAGGTGTGCGATATCGAGTATACGAGCAGCCTCCTCAACGCGGCGCTTGATCTCCTCCTTGGGAGTCTTTCTCAGCTTAAGGCCGAACGCCATGTTCTCAAATACGGACATATGAGGATAAAGAGCGTAGTTCTGGAAAACCATCGCGATATCTCTATCCTTAGGAGCTATATCATTGACAAGCTTATCTCCGATATAGAGCTCTCCCTCAGAGATCTCCTCAAGGCCGGCAATCATTCGAAGAGTGGTAGATTTTCCGCATCCTGAAGGACCGACGAGGATAAGGAACTCCTTGTCCTTGATCTCAAGGCAGAAATCGGATACAGCGGTAACTCCGCCGGGGTACTTTTTGTAAATGTGCTTCAGTGAAAGGCTTGCCATTTAAAAATTCCTCCTGTATTAACAATAACCTTTGATAATCATAATAAACCCGCAATTCGCGACCTACTTTTTGACGATATACATTATATCATTTCCCATACAAAAATAAAAGTGGGTATTCATCCAAACTTTCATCAACATGTTTGGTAATGTTGCACAAAAATCCGCAAAATCGAGCATGCAGTTGCCATTTATTCCCATTATTATGAACATTTTTGTGCAAAGTGACAACTAAATTCTGTATCTCTCGAGCAGCGCGGTCTCCTCGGGATAAAGCGGACGGTATTCTCCTCTTCCGAGAGACAGGTCGAGCGCCACTCCTCCGAAGCTGATCCTCTCAAGCTCGGTTATCTCCGCTCCGAGAGTATGTGCCATTCTCTTTATCTGATGAAATTTGCCCTCTCTCAAGGTAATTGTCCCCGACCTTCCGCCTTCATCAAGACAGAGCTCGGCAGAGAGGCACTCGTATCCGTCATCGAGCACAAGCCCCTCTCTTACTCTTTTCGGAGAATCCGCAGGCAGAGGAGCATCGCACTCGAAGCGGTACACCTTCTCCGCATGGTGCTTTGGCGACAGCAATGCGTGCGCAAGAGCACCGTCATTTGTAAGTATCAGAAGACCCGTAGTATCTATATCGAGCCTTCCGCACGGAAATAGCTCTCTTGCCGCAAGCCTCGGCTCGAGCAGTTCGAGCACGGTCTGCTTTTTCTTATCATCCGTTGCGCTGATATACCCCTTTGGCTTATTCAGCATTATATAGGTAAACCTTTCGTACGGAATGATCTCCCCCTTGAATGCCACGCAGTCCCGATCGGGATCTATAGCCGTATCGCTTTTTTGCACGGTGATCCCGTTTACCGTAACGGCACCAGCGCGCACGGCACGCTTGCATTCTGAGCGGCTGAGCACTCCCATATCCGATAAAAACCTGTCGAGGCGCATAACGCTTCCTCCCGAAATCAAGCTGTATATAATACTACAACAATATAATTACTGCCGCAACGAGCGGAGCTGCAAAAAGCAGCCCAAGCCCGAACGATACCCAAAACAGACGCCAGAAATCGCTCATACCTACCCTCCCGATGTGATCCTCACCTATGATTGTATCACACACGCAGGTAAAATATTCACGGACTGCCGTTTTGTGCGGGGCGGCTTATTTTTCCTTTATCTGTGACCAGTACTGCTTTGCCGTCTGCTCGGTCTTGTTCTCTGCATATTCGTAATAGGTACGCTCAAGTCCTATCGGCATATACCTCTGATCAACATAGTGCTTCGGATGATCGTGCGGGTATTTGTACCCCTCAAACAGAGGTGAGCGCAGGTGCTTTGGCATATCCGCTCCAAGCCCCGCTCTTACGTCCTGAGCCGCACGCTCATAGGCGATATGAGCGGAATTGGACTTTGGCGAGGTCGCGAGCATTATCACAGCATTCGACAGCGGAATAGATGCTTCGGGCATTCCGAGCTCCACCGCCGAGCGGCAGCAGGCGTAGGTTATTGCCGCAGCCATCGGATATGCAGCCCCTATATCCTCACTTGCAATTACCTGAAGTCTTCTGCAGGCGCTGATAAGCTCTCCCGCCTCAAGCAAGGAAGCAAGATAGAAGATCGCCGCATCCGGATCCGACCCTCTTATTGATTTTTGAAGAGCGGAAAGCAGATCGTAATGGCTGTCTCCGCTTCTGTCATAATTCATGCGTACATTTGCCGCCAGCGCATCGGTTACTTCCTTATTCAGGTTCTCCTCTGTCACAAAAAATGCATTTTCGAGAAGTCCGACCGACATCCGCACGTCTCCTCCGCACTTTTTTGCAATATGTAAAAGCGCTTCTCTGTCTGCGGTTTTTTTCGCATTATAAGTCTCATTGAGCACGCGCCAGGCTCGCTCGAGCACAAGAAGGGTCTGCTCGGGCTCAACACTCCTGAATTCGAACACCGAGGAGCGTGAGAGCAGTGCGTTATAAATGTAAAAATAAGGATTTTCCGTAGTTGACGCTATCAGTGTGACGCGTCCGTCCTCGACACATTCGAGAAGCGACTGCTGCTGCTTGCGGTTGAAATACTGTATCTCATCGAGATAGAGAAGTATTCCCTCTTCGCCGAGGAAACCTTCCGTCTCGGCGATCGCATCCTTGACATCCTGTATAGTGGCATTTGTGGCATTGAGCCTGACCATGCGCATTCCCGAATTCTTTGCAATTATCTCGGCTGTCGTGGTCTTTCCCGTACCCGGAGGTCCGTGGAAGATCATGCTGCCGAGTCTTCCAGCCTCGCTCAGCTTTCTCAGAACGCCGTCTCTGCCCACAAGATGCTCCTGCCCCGCTATCTCGTCAAGAGACTGAGGCCTTATCTTATCCGCGAGGGGTCTTGTATCCATCTTCATATCCTCTTACCTTACCGTTCTTTGTAAACTGAGCCTGCTCAATTCAGGGCAGCGCCCTTGACATCGTACATCGCAGCCGCATACGAGAAAAGCACATCCCTCTCTCCGCTGCTCGCTTTGCTTCCGTCCCATACCGCGCGGGCATCCTCGAACGCCGCCTCCATCAAGCCCTCATCCGAGCAAAGCCCCGCCATACGAAAGGCATTTTCTCCGCTCTGTCTGATACGTGAATCCGCCCCCGAGCCGACGGCAAAAAAGTCTCCGGGGCCTCTCATTTTCAGATCCTTCTCTGCAATAAGAAAGCCGTCATAGGTGCTCTTCATCGTATTCAGTCTGCCCTTGGCGTTCTCACCCTTGCTATCCGAGACGAGCACACAGTATGATTTCATGCTTCCGCGTCCGACACGGCCTCTGAGCTGATGAAGCTGAGAAAGCCCGAAGCGCTCGGCATTCTCTACTATCATCAGGGTAGCTGTCGGAACGTTCACTCCCACCTCTATGACGGTCGTGGAAACAAGTATCTTTATCTCACCGCGCACAAAGCTCTCCATTACCTCGTCCTTCTGCGCCGCCTTCATCCTTCCGTGCAGAAAGCCTACGGGTATATCGGGAAACACCCTTTCAGACAGCTCATGTGCG
>JAZMZS010000069.1:0-12629 GCA_045586105.1 Eubacteriales bacterium
CGTTATGCAGCACCTGACCGCACCCGACGGATTACCTACGAACGCGCTGTTCGCTATGGTCAACGTAATATCGTTACAGCTCGAGCGCCTTTCCCCCGATTACGCGGCGGCGGCGTACGACGTTCATCATCCCACCTTCAGACATGATATGTACCCCGAATATAAGGCGGGCAGACACGAGACGCCGCCCGAGCTTCTCGCTCAGTTCCCGTACTCAAAGGAAATATTCGAGGCGATGGGAGTGCACGTGGTAGAGCGTGCGGGATATGAGGCTGATGACGTGCTCGGTACACTTTCGGCGGAAGCGGATAAGACCGGGCAGATCGAGACTTATCTTCTTACGGGAGACCGCGACAGCCTTCAGCTGATATCCGACCGTACCTGCGTATTGCTTGCAACGAACAAGGAGACTGTAAGATTCGACCGTGCGGCATTCACCGAGAAATACGGTGTTTCTCCCGACCGGTTCGTCGAGGTAAAGGCTCTTATGGGAGATTCCTCAGACAACATCCCGGGAGTGCCCGGAATAGGAGAGAAGACCGCACTCAAGCTTATATCCGAGTACGGCTCTCTTGATAATATATACAATACCCTCGCAGAGTCAAAGCACACCCCGAGCCTCAGGGCAAAGCTTGAGGCGGGAAGGGAGAGCGCATATCTCTCGAGAACTCTCGCGAGAATAGAGAGAAACGCTCCGATCGGAGTTACGCTCTCCGATGTTGAATATAAGGGCAGAGATGATGCTCTTCTGTATCCTCTGTTTAACCGCCTCGGCTTCACCAGAATAATAGAAAAGATGGGACTGCGCGAGAGCGCGGCGGCAAGCGTCACGGCGGAGGCACGGGGGGCGGTCGATTCTGATGCGTCTTCGCTTGCGGAAATGTCGAAGAGCACGCCTCTTGCGATAGTGCTGACCGACGGGGAGCTTTGGTGCTCGGATGCCGGGCATACCTACAGAGCAAAGGAAGAGGATGCGGCGCGCATATTTCTTTCTGCCGACGGAGTGCGTTTTATCTGCCATGATATAAAATCACTTAAAAAGCAGTATCCCGATATAGATCTGAGAGGCAAGTGCGAATGCGATATTATGCTTGCGGCGTATATAATCAAGCCCCAGGCAAGCTCGTATACGCTCGATGCACTTTCTGCCGAATATCTTGTCGGAGCACAGGAGAAGTCTCAGCTTGTCTATATGCTTTTCGAAAAGCTTACGGGCATCATCTCGGATATCGGAGGGGAGAAGCTTCTTGCGGATATAGAGATACCGACGGCACTCGTTTTAGCCGACATGGAGCTTGAAGGCTTCCGCGTGGATGTCGAAGGCCTTGAGGGCTTCAGGGTCATGCTCGAGGAATTGGAGGAGGAGCTTGCCTCGCAGATATATATGCTTGCAGGTGAGGAGTTCAATATCAATTCACCCAAGCAGCTTGGCATAATGCTTTTTGAAAAGCTCGGCTTGCCGTGCCCCAAAAAGACCAAATCGGGTTATTCCACGGCATCCGACGTGCTTGAGAAGCTACAGTACAGCTATCCCATAGTATCGCTCGTGCTCGAATACAGGCATGTATCAAAGCTTCGTGCGACCTACGCCGTCGGGCTTTTGTCCGCGGCTGACGAGAGTCACAGGGTTCACACCACCTTCCAGCAGTGTGTGACGGCAACCGGCAGACTTTCGTCTACCGATCCGAATCTGCAGAATATCCCGATAAAGACGGAGCTCGGCAGAGAGCTGAGAAAGTTCTTTATTCCAAAAAGCGAGGATCACGTGCTGATAGATGCCGACTATTCGCAGATAGAGCTGAGAGTGCTCGCGCACGCTTCGGCAGACGGCGAGATGTGCCGTGCCTTCAGAGAGGGAGAGGATATTCATACCTCTACCGCGTCTGCGGTCTTCGGAGTTCCTCCCGAGATGGTCACGGCGGAGCTCAGGAAAAGAGCAAAGGCGGTCAACTTCGGTATAGTGTACGGTATCGGTGCGTTCTCTCTTGCGCAGGATCTCGGAATATCAAATGCCGAGGCAAAGAGATATATCGAGGCTTACCTCGCACGCTTCTCGGGAGTTGATGCGTATTTGAAGAATACCGTTGCTCATGCGTATGACAACGGATACGTCAGCACTATCTCGGGCAGACGCCGCGAGATCCCCGAGCTTTCGGGCTCGAACAAGATGCTGCGTGCTTTTGGCGAGAGGGTAGCGATGAACAGTCCCATTCAGGGCTCTGCCGCCGATATCATCAAGATAGCAATGGTAAATGTCGACAGGTCGCTCAGAGAAGCGGGAATAGATGCGCGTATCATATTGCAGGTGCATGACGAGCTCGTGCTTGAGGCTCATACAGACTGCAAGGAGCAGGCGCGCGACATCCTCGTGCGTGAGATGGAGGGAGCAGTCAAGCTTTCCGTACCTCTTCCCGTTGACGTTTCGGTAGGGAAGAACTGGTTTGAAAATTAAAGGAGGCGGAGAATGAAAAAGGTATTAAAGTTTCTTGCAGCTGTATTTCTTATAGGAATGGCGGTCTGCGTCTTCGCCGCCATATTCAGGCAGGAGACCTACCCCCGCGCGATGAAGCAGACGGTGCGCAATGACACCCTCGCCTCTTATTACACAGCCGAAGGAAAGACGCCCGAGGCTTTCACGCATGACCCGATCGACAGCTTCGATTACATCGGGAATATTCAGGCAAAGCACCTGACGTACATTCCCGAGATAGGACAGGTGCAGGTCAGCGTAAGATACGGAACGGTCGCCTTTGAAAATATAGCAGACAAATATGAGCTATCACAGATCCCCGAGCTCGGATGTAAGGATATCAGCTTCAGGCTCAGGGCTATGAAGCTTACCGATACGGCATTTTCAAACGAGGATAAGAATATCGACGAGAGCGATATAATCGAGGAGAAGTATATAGACCCCTCGACCTCTCTTGATATTATTAACGGCAGACACGAGTACCGCAGATTCGTGTTTGACGGAGTTGATTTTGAGGTGTATAACTGCCTTTATCTTGAGATGTATTACAAGGATGAAGAAAAGGCGTTTACGAATATTATAATTTATCACAGCGATGCGGCAGAGCACTCAAGGGAGAGCGTGAAGCTCACCCCCGAGGACTGTGCGGCACCCGCAAAGTAAGGAGAACAAGACATGCAGTACGATTTTTCAGACAAGATAAAGGAGCTCAAGCCCTCGGCTATCAGAGAGATATTCAAGTCGCTCTCTGATCCTACGATAATCAGCTTTGCGGCGGGAAATCCTTCCCCCGAGTCCTTTCCCGTCGAAGCACTTGCAAAGATCAGTGCGGACATATTCGAGAACAACTCGACTACCGCTCTGCAGTACAGCATCACCGAGGGATACCCTCCCTTCCGTGAGGCTATTGCCAAGAGACAGAGAGAAAAGTTCGGCATCGGAGGGGATGACGACACCGTAATGATCGTTTCGGGCGGTCAACAGGGAATGGAGCTCGCCTGCAAGGTCTTCTGTAACGAGGGAGACGAGGTCATCTGTGAGAATCCGAGTTTCATCGGCTCGCTCAATTCCTTCCGCTCTCTCGGAGCAACTCCGATCGGCGTTGAGCTCGAGGAGGACGGAATGGATATAGCGGCACTCGAGGATGCGCTTAAAAACCATCCTAAGGCAAAGCTGCTCTACGTTATTCCCACCTTCCAGAATCCGAGCGGAAGAACTACCTCCTACGAGAAGAGAGTTGCGATATACGAGCTTGCGAGAAAATACGATATAATGATCGTTGAGGATAACCCCTACGGAGAGCTTCGCTTTGCGGGAGAGGATGTCCCTACAATCAAGAGCATGGACGAGGACGGCAGAGTTATCTACTGCTCCTCCTTCTCGAAGATCCTCAGCGCAGGAATGCGTATCGGATTTGTGGTTGCAAACAATACAGTCGTGCAGAAGCTTGCGGTAGCAAAGCAGGGGGAGGATGTACATACAAACATCTTCTTCCAGATGCTCGCATACCGCTATATGACCGAGTACGATCTTGATGCGCATATAGAAAAAATCAACGGCATCTACCGCCGCAAGTGCGCGCTTATGGTAGACGCGCTTGAGAAGTATATGCCGAAGCAGATCAAGTACACAAAGCCCGAGGGAGGTCTCTTTATCTGGTGCACGCTTCCGGATCATGTGGATGCACCTGCGTTTATCAGGGAGGCTGTCGCGCGTAAGGTGGCGGTGGTTCCGGGAACGGCATTCAACTGCGATACCGAAGCGCCCTCGCAGTCCTTCAGACTTAATTACTCAATGCCCACCGACGAGCAGATAGACGAGGGTGTTCGTATTCTCGGTCAGCTCGCCCGCGAGGTGCTATAATTCATTTCGAAACGGAGACAGATATGTTACAGGATAAGAAAGTAGTATTCTCGGGAGTACAGCCCTCGGGAAATCTCACAATAGGAAACTACCTCGGAGCGATCAAGAACTTCTCGGCTTTTTCCGAGGAATATAAAACCTTTTACTGCGTCGTTGACGAGCACGCGATAACAGTACGTCAGGTGCCCGCAGAGCTCAGACGCAGAACATACGAAACGCTCGCGCTCTATATCGCGTGCGGACTTGACCCCGAGAAGAACACGCTCTACGTTCAGTCGCACGTTCACGAGCACGCGGAGCTTTCTTGGATACTCAACTGCTTTACCATGCACGGTGAGCTTTCGAGAATGACTCAGTTCAAGGACAAGAGCGCAAAGCACTCGGATAATATCAATGCGGGACTTTTCACATACCCCGTGCTTATGGTAGCCGATATACTTCTTTACATGACCGACGTGGTTCCCGTAGGCGTTGACCAGAAGCAACACCTCGAGCTTGCACGAGACGTCGCACAGAGATTCAATTCTCTTTACAGCGATACCTTCGTCGTTCCCGAGCCTTATATAGCGAAGTCGGGAATGAAGATAATGTCTCTTGCCGAGCCTACGCAGAAGATGTCGAAGTCGGATGAGAATCCAAACGCCACCGTACGTATCCTTGACAGCAAGGACGAGATACTGCGAAAGTTCAAGAGAGCAGTTACCGACTCTGATACCTCGGCTAATTGCGTTCGCTTCGAGGAGGGCAAGGACGGTGTAAACAACCTTATGACCATCTATTCCTGCTTTACGGGCAAGGATTATGCCGAGATCGAGCGTGAGTTCGAGGGCAAGGGATACGGCGTCTTCAAGAATGCCGTAGGTGAGGCGTGCGCGGATGCACTCGCTCCGGTCAGAGCCGAGTTTGAGCGTCTCATGGCTGACAAGGCATATCTCGAGACGGTAATGAAGAACGGTGCTATGGAGGCATCCTCCGTTGCACGCAGAACTCTCTCCAAGGTCAAGCGCAAGATCGGATTTATTGAAATAAGATAAAAATTTATAAAATAAAAAAACAGATCGGAGGCCCCTTATGAAAAAAGCAAAAACAAAGCTTCTGCTATCCCTGGCGATCGCGCTTATCGTATGCATGAGCTGCTGCGTGCTGATGTACGTAAGCGGAGCAACGAATACGGTGTACGTTGACCCGTCGTCGGGAAACGACTCCAATGCAGGAACAAGCGCGAGCCCCTATAAAACGCTCGAGCAGGCGTTGACCGGCGTTGGCAGTACAGACACTAAGATCGTAATCAAAAGCAACCTCACCGTGAGCGGCGATTTTGAAGAGCCAAAGCACACGGGAAACGCAACTATCACCTGTAATTCGGGCGTGTCCATTACGTTCAGCAACAGCTCGGGCGCTGTCTACAGACTCAACGGTCCCACTACCTTTGAGTCGGTCAGCATCAAGCTTTCAAAGATACAGGTCTTTGCGGCTCAGCATAATCCCATCGTTTTCGGCTCGAACGTGACCGTCACGGGCGGTTCAAGCTACGCCTTCGTCGTAGGTGGATACGAGAGCCCTCACCTGTTGGACCTTCCCGCAAACGTTGACTCGCACATCACCATTAACAGCGGATCATTTTACAGGGTATGCGGCTTTACGAGGACCAAGGGCATCAAGTCATATACCTTCACGGGAACCTCCAATATTACCGTAAACGGAGGAAGCGTAGCCGAGCTTTACGGCGCTTCTCTCTACAACCATTACTCTGGCTCTGCCAATATTACTGTAAACGGCGGTACGGTATCGAAGCTGTATGCTGCGGGCGACGTAACGAGACGCCTCAACGGTGATGCTGACATCACTGTAAACGGCGGTACCGTTACGAACGTCTACGTTAACAACGTAGTCGGTGACGCTACCCTTACCCTGAACGGCGGTAAGGTGTCGAGCGCTGCCGTAAGCTATTACAATACTACTATCTCGGGTCTTGCCGAAAAAGCAGGCTCGAAGAAGACCTTCGACTATAACGCGATGAAGTTCTCTTCGTCGATCGCTTCGGGCTTTGACGAAACTCTGACTTCGGCTACCGAGATCTACGTAGCCGACGGCGCGAGCGGCAACGGTGCTTCGGCATCCGCTCCTATGTCGAGCTTTGCAAAGGCGTACGAGACGGCAGCGAAGTACGGCTGTACTCTTTACGTAGTAGGAACCTCTACCGTTGACAGAGCAACTGTTGACGGCAGCTATACGGGTTCGGTCACTATCAAGGGATACTCGAGCGGAGATACGATCTCGATCCCTGAGGGATACAATATCGATCTTTATACTGCAACGAGCATAGAGAACGTTGCACTTGCGGCACAAGGCACGAGCAAGCTCATCTGCCATGCAGGCGGTGTCGGCATCGGCAGCGGTGTCAGCGTGTCGGGAAGCATTTCGATCTATGCTTCGAGCACTGAAGGAGCCGATTCCACCGTCAGCATAGAGAGCGGTACGTTTACGTCGGTAGTTGCCAATACTGCCGCATCCGCAGGTAAGATCAATATCAGCATTACGGGCGGAACCGTCAGCACCCTTACGGGATCCGAAGGAACCGCAAAGAGCGTAAGACTTGAGATTGCGGGCGGTACGGTCGGCACTATCAACTTAGCAAGAGGCGGAGTATCGGGCGATACCAACGTAAAGCTTGCAAACGGAAGCATCACCAAATACGTTTCACCAAAGACCACGGGAAAGACCGTTTTGACCATAGCATCCACATCCGTATCTAACTTTGACAATTCTGCCCTTGACAGCTCGGGAGAGAGCACGCTCGTGCTCGGCGTAGGAGCGAGCAAGACCGAGTTCTCATCCATCCTGACGGCGTTTGATAGTATAGAACAGGAGAGATTTGTCTACGTAAAGGACGGCGGAACGGGCGACGGCTTAAGCGCCCTCACCCCCGCATCCGATCTCAGCACGGCAGTAAAGACGCTCGGCGCCAAGGGAACCGTTGTCGTTATGGGCAAGGTTACGGTGCCGTCTGCGGGCTACAGAATAAGCACACATTCCTATCCTATTACCATAACCACAAGAGATTCGGAAAACGATTATTACGACGTAGCGTCTATCGACGTCAGAAACAGACTGATCATGGGCGGTGAAACTCTGATAGAGAACATCAGATTTACCTGCCCCTACAGCAATGCCTTCCTGTACGCAAACGAGAAAAAGTTTACGATAGGAGAGAACGTAGATACCACTCTTACCGAGGGAAATACCTCCTATATAAACATCTCGGGCTGTAATTCGGTCGCCTCGGGCAAAGGAAATTCCAATGTCACCGTCAACAGCGGTAACTGGGGCAAGTTCCGCGGAGGCACCGTTCATGCTACTCTGGTATCCGCATCGAATGCAAGCGTTAACGTAACCATCAACGGCGGAACCTTCCACGGTTATTTCATCCTCGGCTCGAGAGGAACCGTCAACGGAAGCGCAGAGCTTACCGTCAACGGCGGAACCTTTATGCAGGGCGTGTTTGCCTTCTACGAGGAGGACGGAAAAGCATACAGCATCACAAGCGATGTCAGCATGTTTATCAACGGCGGTCACTTCTATTCCGAGATCGCTCCTGCCAAGGATATACACACCGAGCTTCACGGAACTTATTCGGTATATCTTGCAGGCGGAGAGTTCCAGAGCCTCACTGAACTTAGCGGACCCGCAAGCTTTGGCGGAGATATGACGAGTGAGCTTGTGATAGATCCTGAGGTCAATATCAAGCTTCCCGAGAGCGGAAATGTATCCTTTACAAACTATCTCAGAAAGAATAATGCAGACCCCTTCCTTTTCTACCATGACGGCTATTATTATTACACGCGTACAGGCTCGAGCTCTATTGCTCTTATCAAGACTGCAAACATCGCAGATATCAAGACTGCGGATTACAAGGTCATATGCAAGCCTACCACCGGCGTAAACATGTGGTCTCCCGAGATCCACTTCTTTACCGAAGAGGAGGCAGGCGAGGGCAATGAGGGCTGGTATCTCTTTATCGGTCACGATGACGGAACAACAGCTAACCAGCGTCAGTACGTTGCCAAGTGCCTTGACGGCGACAATCTTATGGGAAGATGGGGAGATCCCGTCACGGGAGAGGTAAACGTCCTGCGTAAGGTCACATTCCCCGATTCTCCCGAAACCAACGAAACGGCTCTCTGCGGAGGAAGCTCCGTTCTCAGAGTAAACGGCAAGACATATATCACCTTCGTCAGCGAAGTTAACAGAGGAACCTCCAGCTTCCATCAGACCATCAACATCACCGAGTTCGAGAATCCTTGGACTATGAAGGGCAAGCCCGTCGTTATCTGCGAGCCCGACTACGATTGGGAGTCTCACGGATACGGAACGGACGGCACCAAATGGTGGCCTAAGGTCGTAGAGGGCGCAAGTGCCGTATACAGCGATTCGGGTGATACCTACCTTATGTATACGGGCTCGGGATATTGGACGATCTACTATCAGCTCGGATATATGAAGCTGAAAAAAGGCTCTGATCCCATGGTCCGCTCAAATTGGACAAAGAACCCCGATCCCGTCTTCTCTCTCAGTGACGAGGTAAACGGCTGCGGACACGCATCCTACTTCAAGGATCATAACGGCGACTACTGGGCATGCTACCACGGTTACCTCGGTCAGGATACTTTCTCCAAGCGTC
This sequence comes from Eubacteriales bacterium, assembly GCA_045586105.1. GTDB lineage: Bacteria > Bacillota > Clostridia > Oscillospirales > CAG-272 > JAZMZS01. The sequence goes on from JAZMZS010000069.1 coordinate 9,015, forward strand.
AGGCGTTCGTTGAGCGTATCTACGTAACGAGTGACGGTGTCAGCATCGGTAACGGATCGGGACATCCCGCTCCTCTCAGCACCGTCTACACCATGAGCGTAAACCCGATGACGCTTGAACAGAAGATCGTCGGATTCGATTCTGTGGAATATGAAGTTAAGGACATAGTGATCACCACCCCCGCACAGCTCATTGATATTATGAATAATCCCAATTACTGGAGTTCCAATATCAAGCTTGCCGCGGATATTGATCTGTCCGAGTATACAGGAAGCCTCGCTCAGGCTCCGATAGGAAATGTGACCGTCCCGTTCGCCGGCAGCTTTGACGGATGCGGATATACGATAAAGGGCATCAATATCACCTCTGACGTGAGCGCAGGTCTCTTCGGAAGAATATCGGGAGCGGCGCTCGTCAAGAGCTTTACCGCATACGGAAGCGTAAAGAACAACGGAGCTGCGACAAGCGCAGAGTTCTTCGACGATGACGGTAATTACTATTCCACGGGCGGTATCGTCGGAAGTGTTCTCGGAGGAAAGGTCGAGAATGTCACCTCTTACGTTTTGGTCAGCGGAAAGGGCAACACGGGCGGTGTTGTCGGTATGATATACGTGACAGACGGATCCTTTGTCCGTGTGGCAGGCTGTGTGAGCCGCGGTACTGTTGCGAATACATACGGTAATACAGGCGGACTTATCGGAAGAATACAGACACTCGGTACAGCGGTAAGAGGTGCATACATTTACGGATGCGAGAATTACGCTGACGTAAATTCGACTACTGCCGAAAGATGCAGAGTAGGAGGAATAGTCGGATATCTTCGTACTGAAACACAGGGCGTGCTTATCGAGAAATGCACAAATTACGGCGATATTACAGGAAACAACACGAGCACCGCAACCAACAACATTCCCCACGTCGGCGGAATTGCAGGCAGATGCGAGGTCACTGCGGGAGCAGGGGCGGCGCTCATTATCAGTGAGTGTAAGAACGGAGGTACTATCTCAACGAGAGTTCGCGGAGGCGGTATCGTCGGAATTATCACACGCTCAGCGACCTGTACCGCAGAGAGCGGCATCTACCGCTGCGAGAACAGAGGCGCGGTAACAGGCTTGTATTCTTCATCGACAGTACAGATCGGCGGAATTGCAGGTTATATCGATAATAACTACGTTACTCTTAATTTGGTCATCTCCGACTGCGCAAACTATGCAGACGTATCCTGCACAGACGGCAAGGGCTACGTCGGCGGTATCATAGGAGGACAGGATTCCACCGACCTTATCAGATGCGTGAATTACGGTACAGCCTCGGGTCATTCCACAGGCTACACAGGCGCTGTCACGGGCGTTGAGGTAAATGACGGTCTGTACAAGATCACTAATTGCTACGCGCTTGAGGGTACTGCAGACAAGCTCTTCGGATACAGCCGCTCCACGTATTGTACCGAGAGCGGATGCGGATTTGTCAATGCAGCGAGCATATCCAAGATAGCATCTTACAAGACCTTCGATTTCACTAATGTATGGATCATGCGCGACGAGGGAGCAGTGCTCAGCGTACACGCACCTGCCCTTACAGGAGATATCGACGGGGATCTGTGGCTTACAAACACCGATATCACGATACTTGTCAGATACCTGTCGGGATGGACTGTACAGAGCGACATAAGCATCTCTGATATGAATTCGGACGGCAAGCTCACTAACCGCGATGCTATTGCTTTGATAGTCAAGATATCCGAGACCGAGTATTGATAAAGGGAAACTTAGAAAAACTATACACGGCAGAAATGAACTACAATTACCACACGCACACCTACCGCTGCGGACATGCAAGCGGAACCCCCGAGGAATATATACTTCGTGCCATCGAAGGCGGTATCGCTCATATGGGCTTTTCGGAGCACGCCCCTCACGCGTTCTCCGACGGCCACGAGAGCGGCTTCCGTCTCCCTCTGGCACAGGGGGAAGAGTATATTTCCGAGCTCAGAGCCCTTCGGGAAAAGTATAAGGACAGGATCGATATAAAGATCGGCTTTGAGATGGAGTATTATCCTTCTCAGTTTGATGCGATGCTCGAGCGTGTCCGCGCTCTCGGAGCCGAATACCTCATACTCGGTCAGCACTTTATCGGCGAAGAGTGGCCGAATGGTACGTATATTCTCAGACCTACCGACAGGGAAGAGCATATCACCGAGTACGTCGATCTTTGCATAGCGGGAATAGAGAGCGGTTACTATTCCTATCTCGCGCACCCCGATCTTTGTAACTATACGGGAAATGACGAGGTGTACGAGCGCGGGATGACGCGCCTTTGCGAAGCATCAAAGCGGCTCGGCATCCCTCTTGAGATAAACTTCCTCGGCATCAGAACGAACAGAATATACCCCGCCGAGCGCTTCTGGCGTATCGCGGGTGAGATCGGATCTCCCGTCACCTTCGGCTTTGATGCGCACGATGTTATGTCGGCGTACGATTCGGGATCGCTCAAAGCAGCACAGTCGCTCGTCGAAAGATACAAGCTCAATTATATCGGCAGACCGAAGATAATTGATATAAGTAAATAGGAAAATACCTCTCGGCATACGTTTTGCCGAGAGGTATTTTTTTATCGTACAGTAAATTGCGTAAAGCACGCTTTTACGAAGAGCCTCCATTCCCGCTGTCATCCTCGAGGGAGGGCTTGCCCGACCGAAGAATCTGAGCGGGAAGACATAGTAACGTTTCTTTGATCTCCGACTCAGATCCTTCGGGCACAAGTGCCCTCGCGGATGACAGTCTGGAGGGGCATTCTGCGCATGCATAATTTATGCAATTTCCTATGCTGCAAAAACACGAACTGTGTTGACAAACCACAAAACGAATGTTACAATATTCAATATAGATCGTTAATCATTAGGTTTGATCAAATATAAAACAAAAGGAGAAATGACATGAAAAAACTGCTCACCCTTGCCGCCGCGGTCATGACCGTGACCCTCGGCGTGCTTCTTCTCGGTAGCATCGGCGCAGTAGAAGCAAACGCCGATACCTACGGCGATCTGACGTACACCGTATCGGACGGAAAGGTAACCATAACAGATTGCAGCACCTCCGCAACATCCGTTACCATCCCCGAAGCTATCAGCGGCTATTCCGTGACAAGCATCGGCAATGAGGCATTCTCTAACTGCACAAGCCTCACGAGCATCAGTATCCCCGACAGTGTGACAAGCATCGGCTATTCTGCATTCGAAGACTGTACAAGCCTCACGAGCATCAGTATCCCCGACAGTGTGACAAGCATCGGCTATGAGGCATTCTATGGCTGCAGTAGCCTCACGAGAGTAGATATAACCGATATAGCGGCATGGTGCAATATTGGGTTTTCCAACTATTCTTCCAATCCGTTGTATTATGCGAAGAATCTGTATTTAAACGGAACTCTCGTTACAGACTTGATTATCCCCGACAGTGTGACAAGCATCGGTCAAGAGGCATTCCGTAACTGCACAATCCTCACGAGCATCGGCATTCCAGACAACGTAACGAACATCGGCGGTTATGCATTCTATGGCTGCAGTAGCCTCACAAGCATCACTATTCCCGACAGTGTGACAAGCATCGGCACTTC
>JAZMZS010000070.1:0-9214 GCA_045586105.1 Eubacteriales bacterium
CCGTTAATAGCAACTTTAACTGCCATTTTGAAAATCCTCCGTTATATAAAAAATATTATTCGGGTTTAGTTTACCACTAATTATTTTATCACAAATTTTCAACTATACAAGGGTTTTGTTTAAAATTTATCATTTTTGTAATATTTTTATAAATTGTTCAGTTTTTGATTGTTCATTTTATAAAAATTACCACAATATTCTGACGTCGATCGCCGTCCGCGTCACGAGTTTCGTGTTTTCCTTTCTTTGCAGATGCTGATTATATAAAAAGGAAGCTTTAGTGCTCTGCAAAAATGGGTGACAGACGTGAAAGCTCTCCACGCCCATTCAAGCCCGCACCTGCAAATAAACGAAGGGGCGCGCCTGACACTCCCCGCATAAATGTCGAGTGATCCTCCAAGGCATAGTGCAAGCTTGACATTAGTCAGGTATTGGATGTTTTTGTTTATCCATTTTTCCTGAAAAGGAAAGCCTGTGCATATATAAAGAACCTCGGCGCCGCTATCGTTGATAGATGAAATGATGCTCGTATTCTCCTCGTCCTTAAAATATCCGTGATGCGTTCCACAGACGTCAAGACCTACATATTTTTTTTGCATCCGTCTTGCCGCCTCTGCCGCAATCCCCTCTTTTCCGCCGAGAAAATACACACCAAGTCCCTTTTGGGCAGAGAGTGCCAGCACCTCTTCTCCGAGCTCTACCCCCGGTATCCGCTCCTTAATGGGGATCCCGAGCTTTTTTGCCGCCCATACGACTCCCACTCCGTCGGCTATACTGAGGGCAGCACTGTTCAATGCGCATCTGTATTCACGGTCCTTACAGGCGCACATAAGGATCTCGGGATTCGGAGTAACGAGATACCCTCTGCCGTCTCCGTCAAGCATACTATTCAGTTTTTTTGTCAGCTCTTCCTTGTTCAAGGGATCAAAGGCTACGCCGAGAATTTTTACTTTTTGGCTCATGTCATCGCTCCGCCCGACTTTATTCATTATATTATATCATTCTTTTTCCGACAAAACAAGCGGCTTTGTTGACATAACCGCCGAATTATGTTATAATTTTCCCGAAAAACCACGCGTTAAAAAAAGCGTGCACGACTATTCGGAGGAAACAATGGATTTTTTAAAGGGAAATGCAGTAGTAGGACAGTCGGGAGGCCCGACCGCCGCTATCAACGCCACTCTTTCGGGTGTGATCAAGGGTGCGTACGAGACGCACGAAAAGGGTATCATCGACAAGCTATGGGGAATGGAGAACGGAATTCTCGGTTTTTGTGAAGAAAGAATGATCGACCTCACCGATATCTGGAACGACAAGGAGCAGCTCTCGCTTCTTGAGACCACCCCCGCAGCCGCTCTCGGCTCGTGCAGAAAGAAGCTTCCCAAACTCGGCACGGTTGAAGCGGAAGCAGAATACGCGCACATCCTTGAGCTGTTCAAAAAATACGATATCAGATACTTTTTCTACATAGGCGGCAACGACTCTATGGATACCGTTGCCAAGCTTTCAAAATACACCTCAGCCCACGGCTACGAGATGAGGATAATCGGTGTTCCAAAGACCATTGACAACGATCTTGCGGGAACCGACCACACCCCCGGATTCGGCTCTGCGGCTAAATTCGTAGCAACGGTATGCTCCGAGATCGTGCTCGACTGTGCCGTATATGACATAAAGGCTGTTACTATAGTCGAGATCATGGGAAGAGACGCAGGATGGCTTACCTGTGCAGCCGCACTTCCCTCCGTCAACGGCGGCAACGCACCCGACCTTATATATCTTCCCGAGCATCCGTTCAGTCTTGAGAGCTTTTACGCAGATCTCAGAGAGGTATTCAAGAAGAAGCCGAACATCGTCGTTGCAGTCTCGGAAGGAATCAGGGGCGCTGATGGAAAATACGTCACCGAATCCATGCAATCCTCCGAGCTTGACGTATTCGGACACAAGCAGCTCGCAGGCACGGGCGCCTTCCTTGCAGGAGCCGTAAAGGCAGAGTTCGGATGCAAGACGAGAGCGGTCGAGCTGAATCTCCCGCAGAGATGCGCGGCTCACGTTCTTTCCGCAGCAGATATTGACGAAGCGGTACGTATAGGTAAGGCTGCCGTCAGAAAGGCATCCTCAGGGATAAGCGGCAGAATGATCACCGTCAAGCGCGGCGCCGACAACAAGATGTCGATAGGCTCAAAAAACGTACAGAGGATCGCCAACGCCGTAAGAACGGTTCCCGATGAATACATAAACGAAAAGGGCAACTTCGTTACGCGTGAATGCATCGATTACCTCCTTCCCCTCGTTTCGGGCGAGAAGAAGCTCAGATACAATAACGGAACTCCCGTGTTCTTCAAGTTCAAGTAAAAGGAGACAAAAATGGAATTCAACGTCAACAGTCCGATACTGTTTTTGCTCGTCGGCGTAATAATTGCCGCGGTGCTCTCACAGTCGGTATATTTTCTCGTCCGCGCCGTAAAGCGCGCAAAGGAGATCGGCATCAAAAAAGAAACGGTCAAGTCGACGATCTTCTCCTCGGCGGTATTTACGATCGCTCCCGCAGTTGCCGTTCTCGTCGGAGTCGTCGCTCTGTCAAAGAGCCTCGGCATCGCTATCCCATGGCTCAGACTGTCCGTTATAGGCTCTCTTACGTACGAGACCGTAGCGGCAGGAAACACTCTTGAGGCGCTCGAACTTGAAGCGGGTGCTACCGTGACCGATGCCTCGGCTTTCGTTACTATCCTCTGGGTAATGACGCTCGGAATAGCGATAGGTCTCATTCTCGTTCCATTTGTTACAAAAAAGATACAAGGCGGAATGACCAAAATTGGAATGAAAGATAAAAAATGGGGCGAGATCTTTAACAACGCGATGTTTCTCGGAATGATATCGGCATTTCTCGGATACGTGTTTTGTGACGTATCGGGAGCTTTTTCGGGTGACTTCTCGGGGCTCATTCCCGTATGCGTCATGATAACGTCTGCCATCGTCATGGCGATATGCGGTCTGTTTGCAACTAAATGCAAGATCAGATGGCTTACCGATTACGCTCTGCCGATAAGCCTCGTGTGCGGAATGGCTGCCGCAATTCCCTTTACCGTTTGGCTTTCTTAAGGAGGTGCAGAAATGAAAAACAATAAAAGTCTCACTTATCTTGAAAGCGTACACCGCGACGGACGGATCTGGGGCGTGTGTATATGTCTTGTGATCCTCTGCTTCCCTATCGCAGTCTGCATGATATTCAACGCCATGCCTGACTGGGGAGCGCTTGCAAAGGGCATTTTCGCAACTCTACCCATGTACTGGGCGGTAGGGCTGGTCGAGATATTCACCTACGTTCCCATGCTCGGTGCGGGCGGTACTTATCTTTCCTTCGTCACGGGAAACATATCGAATCTCAAGCTCCCCTGCGCCGTTGATGCAATGGAGCGTGCAGGCGTTAAGGCTTCCACCGAGGAAGGCGAGATAATCTCCACGATATCCATCGCCGTATCGAGCATAGTAACCACGCTGATAATCATTCTCGGAGTAATATTCCTCATTCCGATATCACCGATACTTGATTCACCCGTGCTCAAGCCCGCCTTCGACATGATCCTTCCCGCTCTCTTCGGCGGACTTGCGGTAGTATTCGTATCAAAGAACGCAAAGCTCTCTATCGCTCCGATAATTCTCATGCTTGCGCTCTTTATATTCGTTCCCGCACTCAACGCTTCGACCGTCGGTATAATGGTGCCCGTGGGAGTGCTCTTTACCGTGCTCGTAGCAAGGATCATGTACAAGAAGGGGATGCTGTAAATCATGGAATATATCCTTTATGCAGTATTAGCTGCGTTCGTTATTCTTATTGCCGCAGTACTCGTGCGCACCTTGGCTTTCAAGCCCAAGGAGAACGTAAAAGCCGACGCTGCTTCGGTCGATTTCGATAAGGACAGGGCTATCGAGACTTTGCGCGCTCTCGTCAGATGCAAGACCGTATCCTACGCGGATCACGCGCTTGAGGACGACGCGGAATTCGAGCGGCTTATCGACTCTCTTCCCTCTCTTTATCCTAACATATTCAAGGTCTGCTCGTTTGAGCGCCTTCCCGATAGAGCCATTCTCTTCAAATGGAAAGGAAAGGATCACTCCCGCGCATCGGTCATGATGGCGCATTACGACGTGGTTCCCGTAAACGAGGAAGGATGGGACAAACCCGCATTTGACGCTATTCTCGAGGACGGCGTTATCTGGGGCAGAGGCACTCTTGACACCAAGGTCACCTTCAACGGCGTGCTATTTGCCGCCGATAAGCTTATCGCGGACGGCTTTATGCCCGAAGCAGACGTGTATCTTGCCTTTTCGGGAGGCGAGGAGATAAACGGCAGAGGCGCTATAAACGTCGTCGATTACTTTGAAGAAAACCGAATAAACGTCACTCTCGTCGTTGACGAGGGCGGCGCCGTAGTCGAGAACGTATTCCCGGGTGTAAGCGCTCCCTGCGGAATGATAGGCATTGCAGAAAAGGGCATGATGAATCTCGAGTACAGGATCAAATCGCAGGGCGGACACGCATCCGCACCAAAACCCAATTCCCCGCTCGTTGCGCTGTCGCGTGCCTGCACGAAAATGGAGGATCACCCATTCAAGCCGCACCTTACTCCTCCCGTGGCAAAGATGTTCGATACGCTCGGGCGTCATTCGAGCTTCGTATACAGAATGATATTCGCCAATCTTTGGCTCTTCTCGGGCGTGCTTGATATGATCTGTAAGAAATCGGGCGGTGAGCTTAACGCTCTTATGAGAACGACCGTTGCCTTCACTCAGGCAAACGCCAGCAAGGCGCCGAACGTCATTCCTCCCGAGGCAAGGCTCGTATCCAACATCCGTCTTAATCCCGCAGACACGGTCGACGGAGCCGTAAATTATATCAAAAAGACTATCAACGATGACAATATAGAGCTCGTTCCCTTCGACGCAATGGAGCCGAGCCGTATTTCCGTGACCGATTGCCCCGAATGGGATAAGGTAGCGCGCGCCGTCGCATCCACCTGGCGCGGCTGTATAGTATCGCCTTACTTGATGGTACAGTGCTCGGATTCGCGCCATTACGGCAGGATCAGTGACAAGGTCTATCGCTTCTCGGCAATGGATCTCACAAGCGAGGAGCGTGCGACCATCCACGGCAACAACGAACGAATAAGAGTAGACTGCGCACTTCGCGCCGTCGAATTTTATATAAGACTGCTCGGAGATTGCTGATCCATCAATAACTCGAGGGCGTCCGGAATCAGCGTTAAAAACGAATAGCCTTCCCCGATTCGGGAGGGTGGCACGCGAAGCGTAACGGATGAGGTGTTTTCGATAATCGGTGACTCCTCATCCACCGTTGACGCGCTCACCTTTCTCCCACGGGAGAAGGCTTTTTTAGTCGTCCCGTTTTCCCAACGGCTGATCGATCGATAGGTTACACCCAAACGATCGGCAAGTGCTTCCTGTGTCAAGTCGTTTTTCTTTCGAAAACTGCGTATATTTTCTCCAATTGCAAGTTTCATTCTTTCCTCCTTGTGCTGATGATCGCTTTGCAAAGCATATCTTTTGTCGACATATATATAATACAGTATAATACAGTATTTTTATCAAAAGTTAAATAACGCATTTCGAGAGAAAGATTATCAATGCACGTTATATTATTCGTCTTCCGGAGTCTTGCATCCGCATAGGAACGATGCACAAAAAGCTCTCCGAGTCAGCTTTTCATAAGCTCCTGCCGACAAAAAAACACCACCAAGGATAATTTCTTGGTGGTGTGCGTGTTTTCCGGGCTAAGAATGCAAAAAAGACTGAGCCTTCTTTTTTATTGCCTACGTTCCTTCACAGATCATTTCTTGAAGATCGAAAACAGTCCCTTTTTCTCCTCCTCGGCGGTGGTTATATCTCCCGTGGTATATCCTTCGTTTTCGATAAGAGCGCGGAGCTTTGCTTCGTCGATGTGAGCATCCGAGAGGATAACGCACTCGGCGTCCTTGTGGGAGCTCGTTACCTTCTTTACCTTGAGGTTATTTCTTATGGCGTCGTTTACGTGCGCTTCGCACATACCGCACATCATTCCTTCTACCTTTACCGTGGTTTTTATCATATCGTTTTTCCTTTCGTGCAGAGAGCTCGGTTAGTTGTTACTTGCGTTGATTATACCGCGATGCGAGCCTAAATGTCAAGCATTTTCAAAAAACGCACTGCACAAAATCTTTTCAAAAAAACACATATCAATTACGATCTTACAGCGCAAAAGCAAACTAAGGCTTGCTCATACCGTAAAAACAATCTTATATTTATTATATATATTTAGAGTTTTTGAAATTATTTGTGATTTTTTATCAAAATCTATTGACAAGCGCGGCATAGCTATGATAATATTTATAAGTCAAAATATTAAATAACAAAGGCACTGACGAAGAGTGCATACGGTCTTTTGTTTTACAGAGAGATGATACTTGGTGCGAGTCATTATTCAATGCCGTGTGTTTGTAGCTTCTGAGCCGAGAGGAAGAACGCCCGACGGGTTAGTAGACCCCCTCCGTGATTGCTGCGTTAATGCATAGGAATTGCTTGATTCCAAGAGCGGCGGTGTTGCACCGCAATTTGAGTGGTACCGCGGGTATGATGTTAACATCGCTCGTCTCAAAGTATTATCAACTTTGGGACGGGCGTTTTTCGTCCCGAAAAGGAGAAAGAAATGGAAAAGATCACAGGACTTGATTTTAAGATCAAGGAAATGGCAGGACGAATACGGGAGCTCAGAGAGATCGAAGGGCTCACCGTAGAGGAAATGGCACTAAAGACCGCCGTTACGGTGGAAGAGTATATCGCTTCCGAGGCGGGCGAGTGCGACCTCAACTTCGCGTTCATATACAGATGCGCACTTGCCTTCAACGTTGACGTGACCGATATTATCGAGGGACAGAGCCCCAAGCTGAAGTCCTACACGGTAACGAGACGCGGAGAGGGACAGAAGATAGAGCAGGCACACGGCATGGTCTACTATAACCTTGCCCCCTCCTTCCTCAACAGAATAGCAGAGCCTCTGTACGTACGCTCCGCTTACAGCGAGGAGGCACAGCACAAGGATATCGAGCTGACCACCCACGAGGGACAGGAGTGCGACATCATCATTGAAGGAAAGCTTAAGGTACAGATCGGCGGTCACAAGGTCATCCTTGAGCCCGGAGACAGCATCTATTACGATTCGTCTACCCCTCACGGAATGATAGCCGTTGACGGACAGGACTGTCTCTTCTACGCTATTGTCCTCAATCCCACGGGTGCTCCCATTCCAGAGCTTGCAAGCACGCAGACTATCACGAGCACGGGCACGGTAAGAGCCGACAACGCCGAGCGTATCTACAAGCAGTTTATCGACATAACCAAGGACGATAACGGCACGCCCACCTCTATCAAGTTCAAGAACACCGAAAAATTCAACTTTGCGTTCGACCTCGTTGACGCTCTCGCCGACAAGAAGCCTGAGAAGCTTGCAATGCTTCACATATCAAAGGACAAGACCGAGCGCCGCTTTACCTTCAAGGATATCAAGCGTGCGTCAAACCAGGTAGCAAACTACTTCAAATCTCTCGGAATCAAGCGGGGAGACCGCGTAATGCTCGTTCTCAAGCGTCATTACCAGTTCTGGTTCTCGATGATAGCGCTCAACAAGCTCGGAGCGATCGCGATACCTGCGACCAACCAGCTTCAGGAGCACGATTTTGAGTACCGCTTCAACAAGGCCGGCGTTACGGCGATCGTTTGCACGGCTGACGACAACACCGCCGAGCAGGTCGATCTTGCGGCGGCTCACTGCCCCACTCTCGTTCACAAGATGATAGTAAACGGCAACCGCGAGGGCTGGAGGAAATTTGACGAGGAATATCCTCTCTACTCCACGCACTTCTACCGCACCGAGGATTCTCCCTGCGGAGACGACCTTATGCTCATGTACTTCACGAGCGGAACGAGCGGATATCCTAAGATAGCGGCTCACAATTATAAGTATCCGCTCGGACACTTCCATACGGCTAAATACTGGCACAACGTAGACCCCGAGGGTCTGCACTTTACCATCTCCGACACGGGATGGGCAAAGGCGATGTGGGGCAAGCTCTACGGTCAGTGGCTGTGTGAGGCTGCGACCTTCGTTTACGACTTTGACCGCTTCGATGCGGAAGAGATACTTCCGATGTTTGCAAAGCACAACATCACCACCTTCTGCGCACCTCCCACGATGCTCAGAATGATGGTAAAGCAGGACATCTCCCGCTTCGACCTTTCCTCCGTCAAGCACATGACTACGGCAGGCGAGGCACTCAACCCCGAGGTATACCGTCAGTTTGAAAAGGCGACGGGACTGCAGATACTCGAGGGCTTCGGTCAGACAGAAAGCACGATGATCATAGGAAATATGACGGGTGCTCCCCACAAGATAGGCTCTATGGGCAAGCCCGCTCCGATCTACGACGTTGATATAATCGACGCAGACGGAAACAGCGTTGACACGGGTGAGACGGGTGAGATCGTTATCCGTATCAAGGACGAGCGTCCCTGCGGTCTTGCAGTCGAGTATTACGGCGACCCCGAGAAGACGGCAGAGACCTGGGGTGATGAGTATTACCACACGGGCGACACCGCGTGGCGCGACGAGGACGGCTTTTACTGGTACGTCGGACGCGTTGACGACGTTATCAAGTCCTCGGGATACCGCATCGGTCCCTTTGAGATCGAGAGCGTTATCATGGAGCTTCCCTACGTTCTCGAGTGCGGCGTTTCCGCAGAGCCCGACGAGGTAAGAGGACAGGTAGTCAAGGCGAGCATAGTACTCGTCAAGGGCACCGAGGGCACGGACGAACTCAAGCGCGAGATCCAGAAATACGTCAAGGAAAGAACGGCTCCCTACAAGTATCCGAGAATAGTCGTATTCAGAGACGAGCTTCCAAAGACCACGAGCGGAAAGATCCAGCGTAACAAGCTCTGATAGTGAGGCAAAAATGGATTATAAAAGAATAACGATACTCTGCGGTCATTACGGAAGCGGAAAAACGAACGTAGCGGTTAACATGGCGTTCGACCAAAAAAAGAAGCACGAGCGCGTATGCATAGCCGACCTTGATATAGTAAATCCCTACTTCCGCACCAAGGACAGCAGAGAGGAGCTCGAGCAGGCGGGCATCAAGCTCATATGCTCCGAGTATGCAGG
>JAZMZS010000071.1:0-28575 GCA_045586105.1 Eubacteriales bacterium
TGTATTCCTCTATCGCCTCCTCTACCCTATCCTCGGGTATAGGATAATAACGCGGGAAGGATTCTCTGAGCGGAGGTCCTATGAATTTTCCAAGCTCGCGCCTGTCTTCGACTTTTATCCCGAAGTGCTCGAGCGCCAGCGCGACCGAGTGAGTTATTCCTTCAAACGGATCGGTCAGGGTTCCGTCAAGGTCAAAAAAAATATACTTATATTTTTTCACAGCTTCTCCTTGGTAATCCGGCTACGATAAAATTTTTCTGCCCGGCGGATCACATCATTTTGTTAATACCGAAAAAGGACGAAAGGTTACAAAAAATACACAATAACCGCTTCTTTCGGTGTTGACATTTTTTTCTTTGGAGGTATAATAGTTAATGGGTTAACTTTTAACATGTTAAGCATTTTTTAAACGGAGGAGAATATGGCAGATCAACCTCAAAAGAAGGACGATATTATCAAGCTGTTTTTACTTGCAGCCCGCTCTCACCATCATACATTCGAAAGAGAAGTGCGGCAGTTCGGAGTTCACAGAAGCCAGCACAAGATACTGATGTTTCTGTCAAGGCGGGATGAGTGTGCGACCACACAAAAGGATATTGCCGCTCACTTTGAGATAAGTGCGGCAGCGGTGGCGGTCTCGGTACGTAAATTAGAAGCCGAAGGGCTGATCAAAAGAATAACAGACGAGCATGACAACCGCGCGAACAATATCACTCTGACCAACAAGGGTACGGAGGTCGTAGACAAGACAAAGGACATTATCAGCAGAATCGACGAGGCTATGTTTCAAAACTTTGACGAAGAGGAGATCACGCTGTTCTCTTCATATCTGTCAAAGCTGTGTGATAACATCCGTGACTTCGGCAAGGAATAGAAGCACGTCTTCACAGTTAACGAATCTGAAAGGAAATTATTGCTTTGAAAAGATGGTTTAATTACGCAAGGCCCTATCTTCCCTTCTTTATAATAGGTCCCTTGTGCATGATAGTAGAGGTCATCGGCGAGGTGCTGATGCCAAAGTTCCTGTCGCTCATCCTCAACAGAGCCCAGGAGGGCACGCTTTCCGTGGAGAACTCGCTCGGAACTGCCGTGCTCATGGCGCTTACTGCCGTTCTGATGATGGCGGGTGGTGTCGGCGGTGCTTATTTTGCTTCAAAGGCTTCGGTAAACTACGGAGCCGATCTGAGAAGCGACGTTTACCGCAAGGTGCAGGATTTTTCGTTTGCAAACATCGACAAGTTCCACACGGGCTCGCTTGTAACGAGACTTACGAACGACGTGACGCAGATCCAAAACTTTATCAATATGCTATTGCGTATGTGTCTGCGCTCGCCCGGTATGCTCGTTGGCGGCCTTATAATGGCGGTCTCGATGAAACCTAAGCTCTCGCTCGTGCTTGCCGTCACGGTTCCCCTGATGATACTGTCGGTGGCAATGGTCATCCGAATGGGCTTTCCGCGTTTTTCAAAGGTACAGTCAAAGATCGACAAGCTCAACGCCACCGTTCAGGAGAATATCACAAACGTACGCGTAGTCAAGAGCTTCGTACGCGAGGAATACGAGACCGAAAAGTTCAACGCCGCCAATACCGATCTCAAGCAGAGCGGTATAAGCGCTTATAAGGTAATGATACTTATGTCTCCCGTAATGACGTTGTTTATGAACGTAACGACCTGTCTCGTTATATGGTTCGGATCGAAGCTCGTCAGCGGAGGCGAAATGCTCACGGGGGATCTTAGTGCGTTTATCAATTACGTAAACCAGATACTCATGTCGCTTCATATGCTCAGCTTCATATTCGTTGCATCCTCACGTGCCATCGCAAGCGGCAAGCGTATTTCCGAGGTACTTGACGAGAAGATAGACCTCGATGATGAAAACGCACGCCGTAAAGATATGGTGGTAAGCGAGGGCTCGATAGAGTTTGAGCACGTTACCTTCAGGTATTACAAGAATAACGAGGAAAAGGTGCTTGACGACGTATCCTTCAAAATCCCCGCGGGAAAGACGGTCGGCATCATAGGCTCGACGGGATGCGGAAAAACCTCGCTCGTTTCGCTCATCCCCCGCCTCTACGACACGGACGAGGGCTGCGTCAAGGTCGACGGCGTCGACGTGCGCGATTACGACATGACCAAGCTCCGCGACGGAGTAGGCATGGTACTGCAGAAAAACGTTCTCTTCTCGGGAAGCGTTGCGGACAACCTAAGATGGGGTGACGAGAACGCCGACGATACGGCGCTCGAGCGTGCCGCATCTGCCGCTCAGGCTCACGGATTCATATCGGCCATGGCGGAGGGCTATAACACCAAGCTCGACCAGGGAGGCACGAACGTTTCGGGCGGACAGAAGCAAAGGCTCTGCATAGCACGTGCGCTTCTCAAAAAGCCGAAGATAATCATTTTAGACGACTCTACCTCTGCCGTTGACACTGCGACCGAGGCAAGGATACGGGAGGAGTTCAAAAATTCTCTCTCGGATTCGACTAAGATAATTATAGCGCAAAGGATATCCTCCGTGATCGACGCCGATATGATAATCGTTATGAACGAGGGCAGGATCACGGGAATAGGTACTCACGACGAGCTTATCTTCTCAAACGTCGAGTATCAGGAGATTTACAACTCGCAAAACGAAAAGAAGGAGGCGTGAGAAAATGGCAAGATCACTTGAAGAGCTCCAAAAGCAGTATAACTCACACGCCTCAAAATCGGGACCCGGAGGTCCGGGAGGTCCCGGAAGAGGTCCCATGGGCGGAGGTCCGGGCGGAAGAAGAGGACCGGGTGTGCGCGCTCACGGAAAGCCGAAAAACACCAAGGCTACCGTCAAGCGTCTCTTCTCCTACATAAAGAAATACACGGGACTTTTGCTCCTCGTGCTTCTGTGCATGCTCGGAAGCACGGTCGCTTCTCTCTGCGGCTCGTATATGCTCTCGCCCGTTATCAACAAGCTCGCACTCTATATCAATCCCGAATTTGTGCTTAACCCCAGCCCCTTCGAGCAGATAGCGGACAACGCGATAGGCGCCCTTCACGGTGCACTCTCCCCCGCCCTTTCATTTTTGACGGGTGACGCAGCAGAGGTGCTCGGATACGTGCTGTGTGCGCTGATGATACTTGCGGTCGTTTATATCATCGGTATCGTCTGCACCTATGCGCAGGCAAGGATCATGCTCAAAATATCGCAGGGTGCTATAGAAGCGATCAGACGGGATCTGTTCAAAAAGATGCAGAAGCTCCCCGTTCGTTATTACGACAGACATCCGACGGGAGAGCTTATGAGCAGATACACAAACGACGTTGACAACGTCGGAATGATGCTCGACAATTCCCTCGTTTCGGCAATTTCGGGAAGTATTACGCTTATCGGTACGTTCGTATTCATGATAACCACGAACTGGATACTTACCCTCGTAACCGTAGTATTTATCCCGATATTTATCAAGGGCGGCGCGATGATAGCAAAGTATTCGTCAAAGTTCTACTCGGGACAGCAGGCGGCTTTGGGTGCTGTCAACGGCTACATTGAGGAGACGGTAACGGGGCAGAAGGTCGTAAAGGTCTTCAACCACGAGGACGAGTGCGTGGAGGAGTTCGACACCCTCAACGGCGACCTCAGAGAAAAGCAGTTCAAGGCACAGTTCTACGGCGGGCTTATGGGTCCCGTGATGCATAACACCTCGATGATAAGCTATGCGGCAACGATCGGCATCGGCGGTGTGCTCATGTGCACCTCGGGCTTCACCCCGGGAGGACTTACCGTATTTGCGGGATACTCGAAGCAATTCTCGTTCCCGATAAACAATATTTCAAATCAGATGTCGACCGTCTTCTCTGCACTTGCGGGAGCCGAGCGCGTATTTGCAGTCATGGACGCCGAGCCCGAGGCTGAGGATGCAGAGGGAGCACTTGACACCGAAACGCTCGGCGGATACGTCAAGCTCGAGGGTGTATATTTCGGATACGATCCCGAAAAAACCATTCTCAAGGATATTTCTCTGTACGCAAAGCCCGGACAGAAGATAGCATTCGTCGGAAGCACGGGAGCGGGAAAGACGACGGTCACGAACCTTCTCAACCGCTTCTACGATATACAAGAAGGATCGATCACCATTGACGGTGTTGATATCAAAAACATCAAGCGTGACGTGCTAAGAAAGAACATTGCGATGGTCCTCCAGGACACACATCTTTTCTCGGGAACGGTTATGGAGAACATACGTTACGGAAGACTTGACGCAACCGACGAAGAGGTAATCGAGGCGGCAAAGACCGCAAGTGCGCATTCCTTCATCATGCGTCTATCGGACGGCTACAACACCATGCTCGAAGGTGACGGAGCAAACCTCTCGCAAGGTCAGAGGCAGCTTCTCAACATCGCAAGAGCGGCACTTTCAAAAGCACCGATACTCGTGCTTGACGAGGCTACGAGCTCGGTCGATACGAGGACCGAGCGGCATATCGAGCACGGCATGGATAGACTTATGAAGAACCGCACGACCTTCGTAATAGCGCACAGACTCTCGACCGTCAGAAACGCCGATGCGATCATGGTACTTGAGAACGGCGTCATCATCGAGCGCGGAAGCCACGACGAGCTTCTCGCTCTCGGCGGCAGATACTACGAGCTTTGCACAGGAAAATGCGAGCTTGATTAAGCTTAGAAATAGAAAGGGTCAGAGTAACGCAGCCGTTACTCTGACCCTTTTTTATATTAAACTAATATCAACCCTTGTGCTTGATAAGTCCGATCGCCTTGGATATCTCCATGACAACGAAGGGAGCAAGGATAAGTCCGAGACCTACGAGGTACAGCCATGCGGGAAGCATTACGATACCGAACGCAACTCCTACGGGCGTGAACAGAACGAGTGCAACGAGAGCGACCGAGATGAGCGCCGCTTTATTGAGCATACCGTTCTTGAAGGCACCGATCTTGAAGAGCGAATGCTCGCTTCTCATATTGTACGCCTGTACGATCTGGCAAAGAGCAAGGACCATGAACGCCATCGTCTGTCCGCCCTCTTCACCTACGTTCTTCCAGCCGAGCCAGAAGCCGATAAGCGTGAGCGCCGCAAACATACATCCCTGAAGCACGACGCGGATACCGAGACCGTGTGCGAATATGCCCTCGTTCTTGGGCTTGGGCTTCTTGTCCATTACGTCGCTCTCAACAGCCTCCATGCCGAGCGCAATCGCGGGAAGAGAGTCGGTTACGAGGTTGATCCAGAGAAGCTGCATAGAAAGAAGCGGGGTCTTGTGCCAGAGAAGCATAGCCGCAAACACCGTGATGACCTCACCGATGTTCGTGCCGAGCAGGAAGCCTACGACCTTCTTGATATTGGCGTAGATTCCTCTGCCCTCTCTTACCGCGTCAACGATAGTAGCAAAGTTATCGTCGGTCAGCGTCATATCGGCCGCACCCTTTGCAACGTCGGTACCCGTGATACCCATAGCGCATCCGATATCGGCAGCCTTGAGTGCGGGAGCGTCGTTTACTCCGTCGCCCGTCATAGAAACGACCTGTCCCTTTCTCTGCCATGCCTTGACTATTCTTATCTTGTTCTCGGGAGATACGCGGGCGTATACCGAGATATTCTCTACTCTTGCATCAAGCTCGCTGTCTGTCATAGCGTCAAGCTCAACGCCCGTTACCGCATCGTCACCCTCGCAGAGGATACCGAGCTCCTTCGCTATAGCGGAAGCGGTAACTACGTGGTCACCCGTGATCATTACGGGCTTGATTCCCGCTCTGCGGCATATTGCGACCGCATCCTTTGCCTCAGGTCTCGGAGGATCTATCATTCCGACAAGTCCCATGAATATAAGATCGCACTCAAGCTCTGCGGGAGTGGGATCAGCGGGGATCTCGTCGATCTCCTTATAGGCGACTGCAAGAACGCGGAGAGCGTCGCGGCTCATAGCCTCGGTCGCCTCTCTTGCCGCGTCGACGTTACCCTTGATTATACGGGAAGCCATTACGTCAAACGCACCCTTGACGATAACTATATTCTTGCCGTCTATCTTGTTGACGGTGGTCATAAGCTTTCTGTCCGAGTCAAAGGGGATCTCGGCAAGTCTGGGATGATCCGAGTTGAGCGCGTCCTTTGCCATTCCGTTCTTATGAGCGGCGTAAACTATTGCCGTCTCGGTGGGGTCGCCTATATGCTGCTCCTCGTCATCCTTGAAGACGACGGTTCCGTCACAGCAGAGCGTTGCGTATTTAAGAAGCTTTTTGACCTTGTCCGAGTTCTCGCAGGAGATAGCCTCGAACTCTTCCCCATCCTCGGTATAAGCACGGGTGAGGGTCATACGGTTCTGGGTGAGAGTTCCCGTCTTATCCGAGCAGATGACCGAAGCACCGCCGAGAGTCTCGACAGCGGGAAGTCTGCGGATAAGCGCGTTTTTCTTTACCATTCTCTGAACGCCGATCGAAAGAACTATCGTAACGATAGCGGGAAGTCCCTCGGGAATTGCGGAGACCGCAAGAGAAACTGCAGTCATAAATATATGAAGGGGAGGAATATCGTTTATAAGTCCAACCACGAAGATGACGGCGCAAGCACCTATAGCAACTATGCCGAGATACTTACCGAGCTGTGCAAGCTTCTGCTGAAGGGGAGTCTGAGTATCCTGCTCGCTGTCAAGAAGATTAGCGATCTTACCCATTTCGGTATCCATTCCCGTAGCGGTAACAACTGCGGTAGCGGTACCGTAGCTGATCCCGCAGCCCGAGAATACCATGTTATGTCTGTCACCGATGGGAGCACCGAGCTCTACGTCGGCTGCGTAGTCCTTTTCGGAAGGGACGGATTCACCCGTAAGAGCAGATTCCTCGCTCTTGAGGCTGACGCTGTGGATAAGACGGGCGTCGGCGGGAACGAAATCGCCCGCTTCAAGCTTGATGATATCTCCGGGAACGAGCTCGGATGCGTCGATTATCTTTACCTCTCCGTCGCGGATGACTCTCGCGTGAGGCGCTGACATATTCTTGAGCGCGTCAAGTGCTTTTTCGGCTTTTCCTTCCTGGTATACGCCCATTACTGCGTTAAGGATCACTATCAAGAGTATCAGAGCGGGCTCAAAGAGCTCTCCCCAGTTTTTCTCGATAACGATGACGGCAAGGCTTACGGCGGCAGCCGCCAAAAGGATAAGTATCATCACGTCCTTGAACTGATCCATAAAGCGCTGGAAGGTCGTTTTCTTTTTCTTTTCCTTCAGCTTGTTAAGACCGTACTTTTCAAGGCGTGCCTTTGCCTCGGCAGAGCTGAGTCCCGCTGCGGTATCAGTTTCGAGCTTTTCTATCAGCTCTGTCGTTGATTTTGCGTTGAGTATCACCGATTATTGTCCTCCTGTAATTTATATTTTATCTATTATACTATATTTATATTTATAATTTCCATACGCAGATTGATTTTATGTTACACTTTTTACCAAAATTACCAAAATGGTAAAAAAACTGTATTATTTTTGGCAAAAAAGTGATTTTTTGCTCAATTTTTTCTAAACTGTTGAATTTTCATTTCGGTTCTGCTATAATTTAAAGGAAATAAGGGATTAGTCGGCACAACAGTGCGGTGATGCCAACAATACGGATGCTTTCCTGGCTTCATCTTAATTGACGAGACTTATCTGTTTACGGCAGGTGAGTAGCGTCTTTTTGTTTTCTCCTGCCAAACACTATTTCTCATGGGAGTTATTATTATGGCCGATTCTGCGATCACAAAAAGAGCGCTCGCAAATGCGCTCAAAGCACTTGTCTCCGATGTTCCCTTTTCCAAGATCAGTATATCCGACATATGCGGAGCATGCGAGATGAACCGAAAAAGCTTCTATTATCACTTCAAGGATAAATACGATCTTGTGAACTGGATCTTCGACAGTGAATATGCCGATGCAAAAAAGAGCTATGGCGGGGAGACGCAAACGATCCGCATTCTCTGCGGATACCTGTATGTAAACCGCGATTTCTATCGGCGCATCTTCAAAATCGAAGGACAGAATTCCTTCCGCTCTCATTTTTACGAGTATATTCTCGAATATGCCGCAAGCGAGCTTGCCGACCTCGATCAAGGCACCGCAAGCAGCTCTCAGAAGATCTATCTGCAGTTTATCGCAGATGGATTTGTATGTGCGGTGGAGCGCTGGATGCTCGACTGGGACTGCATGCCGCCTGAGCAGTTCTCCTCTCTTCTGTACTCGACGCTTGAGCGTATAAAGCCTTGATAAAAAGCTTTCATTTCCCGCACTGAGAAATGAAAGCTTTTTTGTTATTTACCGCTGTAGATATGCTCCTTGAGATATCCTCTGATAAAATCCTGATCTACTCCGATCACTGCTCTGCCGTCTATCACCATATAACGGTAGTTATCGATCGGAGGCATGGATATCAGCTCCATATCGTATTTTATATACGCCCCGATATTCAGCATGATCTTGAGGATGTCGCTCTCGCTCAGATTTGTCGTTATCATCGGAAGGATCTTCTCGAGTACCCCGTTCCACTCCATCGGAGACATTTTCTTGACCTCGTCAAACAAAGCACTCATTACCACTCTCTGTCTGTTGGTCCTGCCGAAATCCGAATCGAGCTTTCTGATTCTCGCATATGCAAGAGCCTGAACTCCGTTGAGCTCGTAGTATCCCGGACCCTTGTTCTCTATTCTGTCCTTATACTTGTTCTGCTCATTGGTATTATTCTTGTAGATAACATTGTTTGTCCATCTTATATGGTCATTAAGCACACTAAGCTCCGCCTCGTTGAGATAGATGTTGACCTTTCCGATATAATCGGCGACCTCAACAAATGCAAAGAAGTTTGAAGTAGCATACCTGTCTATACGAAGTCCGTAATTCTTCTCTATAGTTTCAATAAGGAGCGAAGGACCTCCCACCATGTATGCAACATTAAGGCGGTTTGCGCCGTAGCCGGGTATCATAACGTAAACGTCTCGCAAAAATGAGGTAAGGACGATCTTTTTCTCAGAGGGACAGATAGACACGACCATCATTACATCGCTCAGTCCCACATTAACGTTCATTCTCGAGTCAAGACCGATCAGCAAAATATTGATAACATCGTCATTATAGCTGATATAATCGCATACGTAATCTCTCTCGACCGTACCGAGGCTTCCGCCGAGCTTCTTGACCTCGATCTCGAAATTACCGCTTCCGACATTATCTATCTGATCAAGAAATTTATCCTTTTCTTCATCCGATGCAATGAGCGAGGAATCTATACTGTCAATATCCTCTCCCACATCGGTATCATCCACGATCTCCGCACTCTCCCAATCTTTATTGAGATCGTTATAGTCGATCATATCATAATAGTGCTTGAACACTCCCCATACAGCTGCCAAAAGAAGCAGAATAAGGGCAAAGACCGAGCATAGAACGATACAAACGATCCTGCGTTTTTTCTTCTTTTTGAGCGAGGTGCGGACACGAAGTCTGCGCGTGGCAGCTTTGGCGGAATTACCGCAATTCTCGGTCTCGCAGGAGACCGCGTTATTCTCAGCCGCATCCCGGTTCGGCTCTTTTTCCGGATCCAACATTTATTTTTCCTCCGTAATCATTCTAAAAAATCAATAGAGCTTTATTTTGTGTATAATATCAGTCCATGTATAATAGCCCGTAGCGGAGCTAAGCTCAGACGAGCCTTCAATACGAAGCGGTGAGAACACAAGCACATCGTACCCTATGCACAGGGGGATCTCTGCACCGTTTTCACATACCTTTTCGTATGCCTTTCGGAATATTCCAGCTCGTGCTGCCTTATCATCGGCAACGGCAAGCCCGCCGATGAGCTCATCAAGCTCCGCATCAGCGATGCGCGAAAGATTCTCTCCCGTGCCGTCTCTGTGCTTGGGGCTGTTCTTGGAATAGTAGCATGACATAGGAGAGGTATCGGCGCTGAGTCTTCTGACGCATGCCCACATACGTACATTTTCAGCTCCGATGCGCGAGAGCAGCGCCTGCTCATTCTCCGAATATCCGACCTTAAGTGTAATACCTATATCGGAAAGCAGGCTGCCGGAATTCTTCACGATATCTTCAATATACCCGGAATACATACTGTCAGATGCCATCCAGAAGGTAAACTCGGTCACACCGCCCGACGGTGCCGATTCGATTTTCGCTTCGCTCTTGTCAAGAATATAGCCTGCAGATGCAAAATACCCGAGTACTGCGGTGCGGAGGCTGTCAAGCTTCTCCCTCTCAGTCATCTCCGAAGTGCAGATATCCTCGCCGAAAAGATCCTTTGCATATATTCCATCCGCACCGTCAAGAGACGCATCCGGGATACGCGCAGGTCCTGATACCTTGAAGGTGATATCTCCGACGCTGCCGTGATAGGACGTCTGCGCAAAATATGAGAACAGAGCACCGAATGCACGTCTCAAGGACATAGACCTGCTGCTCGATGCATCCTCGCCTATTCGGAGAGAATCGCAGTTAAGACCTATATACAAATAATCCCCGTTGCTGTACTTTGATACGGATACGGTGTTTTTCTGCTTGTTTGCCTTATCAAGAGACTCAAGAAGCTCCGCCGTAAGAGCCGAGGATGCCATGTCATACTTGCCCTCAGCCACACCTGCGGCTACATCCTCATGCGGCAGAACAGAGACGAGTTCAACATAAGTAATATTAGGACAACCCAAATAATAAAGCTTGTTTCGCTCAAAGCGGTATGCCCCGCCGTTTTCGCCAAGATAAGTATACGGACCCGAGCAGACATTCGTACTCTTGTTTTTTATTCTTCTTAGGTCTCCCTTGACAAATCCGAACCTGTTCTCGGTATATTTGTACTCATCCCTGCTGCCATAAGCATGAAGGGGAGCTATATGAAGATCAAAGCCGTATATGTCCGACACATCATATCGTCCGAGGCGCACCGTAAACGAATACATGCCGTTCTTGGTAATGCCGGATACGGATGCGGCTGATCTGCCGCATTCCTTTTTTACCTCAAAAAAGTGCTCATAGCTCGAGCCGAAGGCTTCTCTCAAGGCGCTCTCGAATGATGCCTCGGGATGCTTTTGGTCGATCTCGAGCAACGAATCGTTCTCAGAGGCTATGCATAAAAACATTTCGGAATATGAAGGGAATGAGCTTGTACAATCATATTTTTTCCCTTCTGCCGTTATAAGCGTACCCGTATAATCTCCGCTGACGCTCTTTTCCCATACCGCATAGCCGTACATTACCATCGCTATCGAAGCGAGGTACTTTTCCTCTTTAGTTCTGTCAGTCCACTTGCCCGCATTTTGCTGGATCACACTCTCCTCAAAACGGTCTGACATGCCCTTAAGAAGCTGAGATATGTATATCTGCTCTGCCGTACCGAGCCTGTCATTAAACCTCTGTACGTCATTATCGGATATCCCCTCAGGCGCAGTTTTACCGAGTGTGGCATCGTATATTATATCACCGAGGCACAGCATATCCTCGCGGTAAGCATCAAGACCGACTATAGGAAGAAGCGGAAGGGTCGAGCTCCCCGAATAGGAAGGGTCGAGCAATACGTACATGCAAAATATTGCGTCATCTGCCGTAAGGTTCGTTCCGTCCGAGAAGAACACATCCTCCCTCAGTGAGAATACATAATCTGCTGTGCCGTCGCTGTTCTTTATAACTTCAACATCGGCTATAGAAGAATAGGTATGATCCTCTCCGAGATAAGAGAATGTCTGTCCGACGTTTCCATTGAGTACAGGATCCCCTTCCCTGTTGAGAGTCAGCAGTCTGATATGTGTAAGGTCTGCCGCAAGAGCACCCGCCTCTGTGTTATAAAAGAAGGGAGAAGCCGATCCGCCTATATTCCCCTGTATTGCCGCTGTCAGCGTGTTCTTGCCTGAATACTCGGGAATAACGGGAGCGGGCGCTGTCTTGGTGCTTACCAGATCAAGCTCGTCGATCTGCAGTCCTCCCAACGGATCCTTTACCGATTGCTTATCCTT
The DNA here is from genome assembly GCA_045586105.1 of Eubacteriales bacterium. Taxonomy (GTDB): domain Bacteria; phylum Bacillota; class Clostridia; order Oscillospirales; family CAG-272; genus JAZMZS01. Next base: position 11,969 of record JAZMZS010000071.1, read on the forward strand.
TGTCAGTTCGGAAAACATCCCGCACGAGCACAGTGAGCTTACAAGCATCGAAGCCAGAAGCAGCACCGCGCAAAGTTTATTTTTTGATATCATATTTCCTCCGCACGCTCGGAATGCCTCACCACAGAAGATATATGGCAAAAAGCATTCCGCACAGTATATCAGAGCCCGAGCTTGCCCCGACAGACAACAGCCTCTTCAAGGCGTTCTCAAGCTCCGCAAGATCATAATTATCATCTGAGATGTGATCAAGCACGCGCTCAACCACCTCAAAATATCCGCCCTCAAGCGCACATCTGATATATTCGGCACTGACCTCGTTTGTATTGCCGATATTGACAGCAACAGCATCCGAGAGCTGCCTGAGATATTCATGTGCTCTGCACGAGATCCCCTCATAGCGGGAGAATGCATACAGCATTCCGCACAGGAAATCATCACCGGAGGGAGTCAGCCCGCAGCCGAGCCCGATAAATCTGAGCGCGATTCGCTCAAGCATCGCGGCATCGCCCTCGATCAGAGCGTTCTCGAAGCGGTCAGCCTCACCTGCGGCAGAAAGCGCATATGCGTTTGCCACCTCCAGAGGAGTGCCGATGCAAAGAAAGGCAGGAAGCGCAGGTCCCATACCTCTCGCAGAAGCATGCTCTCTGATATATTCCGAGCAATATTCAGCCGCAGATATGCCCGGGATATGACAGACAGCTTTTCTTACAGTCTCCCTCCTCCGATCAAGCTCAAAATGAAGCTTGCTTCCGTCAGAGAGCAAAAGCATCCCTCCGCTCAGCTCTATCACTTCACCCTCGGCAAAGCGGTGGGCTGCCCTGAAAAGACCATAGTCATGAACCGAAATGCCAAAAGGCACCGTGCCGTATTTATCGGGGCACAAGAGTAGAAGTCTGCCGTCCCCGCATCTTGCATAAACTGACTCGGAATGTACTGCAATAATGCGCAAGGAAGCATTATTCTCCAATATTCCGAGCGCATTTTTTCCTGCAAATGCACTGTAGCTTTCTATCATGATCACTCCCGGGAAAGGCAGCCGCATAGCTGCCCGGAATTCTTAATAATATATAATACCATAGTCATATCTATATTTCAAGCACAATTTGTAAACAGACACAAGAAGTGAGTTTTTTGACGTATAATGCCGAAAAATGCGCCCGTTTTTTTTGAAAAGCAGTTGAAATATCATGATGGATGTGTTATAATCTAACGTGTGCAGGGTTAGTACATCGGTAGTACAGATGCTTCCCAAGCCTCGGAGGCGGGTTCGACTCCCGTACCCTGCTCCAGCCAAAAATGCACCGTTGTCTTTTTAGGCAACGGTGCATTTTTTGAATAAAGCGCGCCTGCGGCGCATGAAAAATTAAGCAGGGCTTGCCCTATGAAGTGTCCCTTTGGCACATAAGGATCCAAAAGCGCGCTTCGCTTCATATTGCTAACGGCAATACTTCATTGATGATATATAAGGCTGCGCCTTGATCTGTTTTCTTTTCTGTATTCTCTCAGCTTTTTGCAGAAAGGTACTCCTCCGCAAAATGAGCCGCAACGGCTCCGTCAGCCACGGCGGTGACGATCTGTCTGAGCGCCTTTTGTCTGACGTCACCGGCAGCGTATATACCGGGGATCGAGGTCCTCGTGCTCTCGTCGGCTATTATATATCCCGCACCGTCAAGCTCAAGCACGTCTCTGACGAGCTCCGAGGCGGGAACTCTTCCGATACTGACGAACACTCCGTCGCACTCAAGAGTGCTCACCGTACCGTCCTTGGTGCTTTCAAGCTCTACCGCGCTAAGCCTTCCGCTTTCATTTTTCAAGAAGCCTTTTACGGTGCTATCGTATCTTATCTCGACGTTTTCGCTATTCATAAGCGCATCTGCAGTCACCTTGGAGGCTCGAAGCTCACCTCGTCGGTGGATGAGCGTTACCTTTTCGCACAAGCGCGACAGATACAGCGCGTCACCGACGGCGCTGTTTCCTCCTCCTACGACAGCCGCGTGCTTACCCTTATAAAAGCGACCGTCGCAGTGAGCGCAGTAGTGCACTCCTCTTCCCGTAAGCTCCGCTTCTCCTTCTACGCCGAGCGGTCTCGGACTTGCCCCCGTCGCTATTACGACTGCCCTTGCCTCGTACTCTCCGTATGCCGTCTTTATCCTTTTGACGGGAGTATCAAGTGAGAGATGCGTCACCTCGTCATAAATACTCTCAGCACCAAAGCGCGCCGCTCCCTTCTGCATGCTCATCCCGAGAGTAATGCCGTCTATTCCGTCGGCAAAGCCCGGGTAGTTGTCTATGATATCGGTAAGGGTAAGCTGACCCCCGATAGACTGCTTTTCTATCACCGCACAGCTCATTCCCGCTCTGACGGCGTACATAGCCGCAGTATACCCTGCCGGTCCTCCGCCTATCACTATAACGTCGTAGATATTGCTCATTTTTCCCTCACGTATATAATCTCCCGTTATTGACACGGATCAAAAACGGTAGTATAATTGTTTTCGTTGCTGCGCAGGTCAGTCCTCAAGCATTGCAAGAATTGCAGCCTTGGGTCTGGCACCTGCCTGATTGGATACTATCCGACCGTTTTTGATAACGACGAGAGTGGGAATGCTCATTACGCCGAACTCGGCTGCAAGCTCGCCCTGCTCGTCTACGTTTATCTTGCCTACGAAATACTCGGGATGCTCCTCGGCTATCTCGTCGACTATGGGAGACACCATTCTGCAGGGGCCGCACCAATCTGCGTAAAAATCGAGAAGCACGGTCTTTTCGCTGTTTTTGACAAGTTCATAATTATCCGCTGTGATATTGATTACTGACATTAAAAATTACACTTCCTTTCGATATCATTTTCTACATCTAATATACTATACGAAAAACGAAAAATCAATACCGAGGCTTTAAATATTTTATTAACGAGGTGTTTTATGAAGGACAAAAAACAACTCAAGGCGAGCCTTGCGGCTCTCTGCACGAACGTAATATTCGGCTTCAGCTTTTTATTTTCAAAGGTAGCGCTCGGCTACTCTCATCCGCTCGTGATACTGGCCGTCAGGTTTACCGTTGCGTTCGGCGTGCTCAGTCTGCTGTGGGCTCTCGGAGTATTCAGGATGAGCTTCAAGGGAAAGGCAAAGGGGCGTATATTTCTGATGGCTCTCGCTCAGCCTCTCTGCTATTACGTATGCGAGCTTTACGGAATCAAGCTTACCTCAAGTGCACTGTCGGGCGTGATCATCTCGCTCGTTCCCGTAGTCGTCATAATACTTGCTTCCGTCTTCCTCAAAGAAAGACCGACGATGCGTCAGGTGCTCTTCTCAGCACTCTCGCTCGGTGCGATAGCCCTTATCAGTATAATGTCGAACGACGGAGCGCAAAACACCATTTGGGGTATCGTTCTGCTTCTCGGCGCCGTTCTGTGTGCATCGATATTCAATATACTCAGCCGTAAGGAATCAAAGGAATACTCACCGATCGAGAGAACCTACGTCATGTTCTTCATCGGAACGGTCGGCTTTAACCTGATAGCCGCCGCATCACTTGGAAGCGGATATATTACCGAGCTTGCCAATGCGGCAATACATATCGAATTCTGGGGTGCTATAGCATACCTGTCGATCGCATCGAGCATCATCGCGTTTCTTATGTACAACTACTCTACGACCATCCTACCTCCCGTCAAGAGCGCGTCATATTCAAATCTCATTACCGTGGTATCCGTACTCGCGGGCATATTCATTCTCGGAGAGATACTCTCTCCCATCCAGCTCGTTCTATGCGCCGCCGTTATTATCGGCGTATTCGGAGTAAACAAATAAGCGAAGAAAAAGGGGATGCAAAACCGCGTTTTTGCATCCCCTTTTTTATCTTTTGTTCCTGAAATTGAATTGCCGTTTTTTCGCAACCGCTGTTTTACAAGCAACGTAAACGTCCGCAATTCGGCTTGGAAGCTTGGTTTTTCGGTCTTTCGACAACTATCGAAGTTGTCTCGACGAGTTAGACGAACTTCCATTTTAGACGAGCATCTAACGCTTTCTCTTGCCTACTCCGCATCATATCCCGCATCACGCAAAAGCTGCCAGCGTGCCTTATAGTCGGGCATCACTCTCTCTATCTCACGGTAGAACAGCTCGGAATGATCGTGGTGGAGAATATGGCACAGCTCGTGAACGACCACGTACTCGATCGCCTCGATCGGATAAAGCGCCAAAAAGCATGAAAAGTTTATACTATCTTTCGGACCGCATGAGCCGAATCGTTTCTTTGCTCTGTTGATACGAACGGATGACGGCTCCACTCCAACAAGGCGCTTATAACGCTCAACGAGAGGAATGACGATTTCGCGGGTCTTTCTTTTCATTTCCTCTATCTCGAGCTCGGTGTATCTGTCTCTGTCAAATCTCACGTCGCGCGTCTTGGCTTTGTCGAGATGCGATACTATCCAATACTCCTTATCTGAGAGAAATTTCTCTATTTCTGATTCTCTCATTCGCTCGGGCGCACGAACGATAAGCCGACCGTCCGAGGTCACCTCGGCAGACAAGGTCCTTCTCTGCGAACGCACAAGCTCGTATTCAAGATCGTTTTTTAACTTCATATCAGATCTCCCATAGCAATTTCTTTTACCTTGTACACACCCGTCACGGGATGCGCTCTGTCGTAATCCGCAAAGATCACCTTGTCCTCGCTGTACAAGATTCCGATGCATCTGCGCACGCCTCGCGCGGGCGGGTAAAGCTCGGCGAGCTTGTCTGAGATCATTCTCATTCTCGTATCGTGCACTCTCAGCGGGTGCGGGATCACGCAGCTGTTATTGCATTCTATTCTGTCGTATAGCAGCCGGTCTCTGAGCACCTCCGCATCCACTCCCTCCATGGATCTGCAGTGCTCGTACAGGGCTCCGAACAGATCGTCAAGGGCAAGGGCCGCGTTTTCGCAGAGGGCTCGTCCGAGCTCCAGCGCAAGAGAATAGTTTCCATGTCCTGCCGCTGACATAAGATACTCGACGGTACGGGAAAACCTGCCGCTGTACATTATTTTGTCATTTGCCCATTCCACGTACTCAAGCTCACGTATATCATCAGCCGAGAGCCACGGAGTGCCCCTGACCTTGTAAGGGGCAGAATGATCAAATTCACACGGATATATATCTTTTTTCTCCCTCATATCCGTTCCGTGGAGAAGCTTGAGAAAGCCAAGCTGGATCTTGTGAGGGCAAAGCTCTGCGAGCCGTTCGTAAGACCTTCGAAAGCTCTCGATATCCTCGTGCGGAAGCCCCGCTATCAGGTCGGTGTGAACGTGAATATTGTTTTGTGCGGATATCTCTCTTATCACGTCGCTAAGCTTTTCAAGATCCGTATATCTGTTTATTGCTTTGAGAGTTTTTTCGTTAAAGCTCTGAACGCCTATCTCGAGCTGAAAGAGACCCGCAGGGGCTTTTTTTAACAGCTCAAGAGTCGATGCGTCAACAAGCTCCCCCGCGATCTCAAAATGAAAGGTAACGCCATCGGGTACGGTTCCCTGCTCGCGTGCATCCATAATAAAAGAAAACAGCTCTCTTGCTCTTGCTCGGTCGGCGTTGAAGGTCCTGTCTACGAATTTGACCGTTCTTGAGCCCGAGCGTGCAAGCGTAAGAATATCTTTTTTAGATCTTTCTATATCAAAGAAGCGCACGCCGTCTCTGCCCGAGAGGCAGTATGCGCACCCAAAAGGACATCCCCTGCTCGTTTCAATATAGGATATTCTGCCCTTCAGCGCTCTCAGATACTCCTCCCCGTAAGGAAGGGGAGGGTCTGTCTTCATCGAATAGGGCGCCGATATACTGCCTCTGTATGAGATCCCTGCGTCAACCTCAACACCGGTGCCGCGAGACAGCGCTCGTACGAGCTCCGTTATCGGAACCTCTCCTTCTCCGGACAGCACGTAATCAACGAAGCCGTATTCGTTCAGTATCTGCTCAGCTCTCGAGCTAACCTCGGGACCACCGAGCACTACGATCCGCGACGGATCTCTTTCCTTAATGCTTGAAGCAAGCGTAAGCACCGTATCTATATTCCAAATATAGCAGGAAAGTGCGACTATATCCGCATCTGCCGCTTCAGCTCTCGCTATATGTACGGAAAGATCCTCGTTTATGCTTCCTTCAAGCACCCTGCACTCGAACCCCGCCTCACGCAAAGCCGCCGCGAGATACCACGAAGCAAGCGAGGAATGTACGTATTTTGAATTTATCTGATATACTGCGGTCGTCATGATCTGTTTTTCCTTCTAATTTACTACTTTAATTATATAAAACGCGGCGGCGATTGTCAACGACCGTCTGCCTTTTTGTGCTTTCCAAGAAAACGAAAGCGCCCGTTCCCGCGCAAGAAATACGCTTTATTTTTTACGATCCGTATTGACAACGGATCGGTGTAGTGCTATAATCATCACGTCGAAGAGTAAGAACAGATGCGTGAAGTGTCGCGGGGACGGGGAGTTGCCCTGCGAACGAAAAGTATTTCTTGCGGTATCTGTTCTGCATCCCGCTTCATTAAGGACAAGATACCTGCCGCAGGGCTACGCCTCTTTTCCCTATTGAACAACGGGAAAGGAGGATTTTTTTATGAACAAGCAAAAAAAGAACGCTGTTTTCAGCAGCGTAAGATCACTCACCTTTGCCGCTATGCTGACCGCCATGAGCGTCGTCATCGGCATATTCTGCAAGAACTTTCTCAATTTCGGCGGAGGGCTCTTCCGCATCACGTTTGAGAATCTGCCTATCCTCATCTCGGGGATAGTTTTCGGACCTATTGCCGGAGGCATCGTCGGAGCCTGCACCGATCTTATCAGTTACTTTCTGTCCTCTCAGGCTTATCCTCCGAATCTTATCGTAACGCTCGGTGCGGTAACGGTGGGCTTTGTATCGGGGCTCGTGTCAAAATGCTTTATAAAGGAGCCGTCCGTAAAACAGATAATCGTCTCGTGTGCCGCGGCGCATACTGTCGGTTCAATGATCATAAAGCCGATAGGGCTTTATGCCTTTTACGGTATGCTCGTGCTGTGGCGCATTCCTCTTTACCTCGTCATTGCCCCCGTTGAGATACTGCTGATATGTCTTCTATACAAAAACGCCGCGATCAGAAAAATACTCGATAAAGTAAGGACGAAAAAATGAATTACGAACAAGCACTCGAATATATACATTCGGTAAACTGGGAATTCTGCAAGCCGGGGCTCGAGAGAATAACCGAGCTTACCGACAAGCTCGGAAGACCGCAGGATAGCCTTAGATTCGTTCACGTTGCGGGAACGAACGGCAAGGGCTCCTTTTGCTCAATGCTCGATTCGATTCTCAGAGCCGCGGGCTACAGAGTGGGACTGTTCACTTCCCCTTATATCAAATTCTTTAACGAAAGAATGTGCATCGACGGCGAGCCGATATCCGACTCAGAGCTTGCCGAGATCACCTCTGCCGTCAAACCTATTGCCGACGCCATGACCGATAAGCCGACCGAGTTTGAGCTTATCACGGCTATCGCGCTTGAGTACTTCCGAAAAAACGAGGTAGATATCGTAGTATTTGAAGCGGGAATGGGGGGCAGACTTGATTCCACAAACGTGATCAGCACCCCCGTGCTTAGCGTTATTACGGGGATCGCGCTCGATCACACCGCTTTTCTCGGAGATACCACGGAGAAGATCGCAGCCGAAAAGGCGGGAATAATAAAACGCGGCGTTCCGGTGCTTTGGGGCGGAGAGGACGAGGCTGCTTTTTCCGTTATAGAGAAAAAGGCGGCTCAAACAGGCTCGACCATATATAAGACGGACTATTCGGCGTTAAGGATAAAAGCGGCAGATCTGACGTCCACGCTATTCGATTTCAAAGACAGGACGGATCTGAAGATCAAGCTGCTCGGGATGTACCAACCCAAAAACGCGGCAAGCGTGCTTACGGCAATAGACGCTCTAAAGGAGCAAGGATACGATTTCGGTGAGAACGCCGTCAGAGACGGTCTTGCAAGAGCGGCGTGGCACGCACGCTTTGAGCTTCTTTCGCAAGATCCCGTAGTAATATACGACGGAGCGCACAATCCTCAAGGCATCGATATGTTCGTCAAGAGCGTCAAGACCTACTTTGGCGACAAAAAGATAATCCTCGTCTCCACCGTCATGGGAGACAAGGATTACGAAAGCATGGTGAGTGAGCTTTCCTCGGTCACCGATACCGCGTATTTATTTAAGGTGAATGCAAGAGCGCTCGCGACCGACGAATACGCAGAGGTATACAGGCGCGCGCGAGTTACCGCATACACCTGCGATGGAATAAGAGAAGCGCTCTCGCTTGCAGTAAAGCACGGCAAAGAAACGTGCACTCCCGTGGTATGTGCGGGATCGCTTTATATGTATGCAGACGCCGCCTCGGCGCTCGCGGATATTCTTTAGGCTCAGATTAAAAAGATCGGGCAGGAGATAACATATCTCCTGCCCGTGTTTTTATATTATTCAAACTCTCTCCACTGAGTGTTAAGCTCGATTATGCGTGCAAGTGCCGCAGTTCTCGTAGCCTCGTATCTGCTTGTGAAGGTGCCCGATTCCCTGCGAGCGATGATCGCGGTGATTTGCTCGGTCAAGGGATTGGACTCGGGAAGCTTATAATACATTCCGACGTCGAATATTCTCTCGGCAAAAATGATATCAAGCATATCCCAAGACTCCTCGTCCTGAAGGTATCTGCCCTTGAGGGTCATTTCGTAATACTCGGGGGTCACAGACTTCTTAGACTCGTATGCAAGAGATTCAATAACGGTTCCTGCGAATTCAACTCTGTCCTTAGGCATGATGCCCTCAACGCAGTGCATGACGGAGTAGGAAGCGCCGACGTAAGAGCCGTACTTTTCCTGCTGCTCGTTATACTTGGGGTAAGGAAGGATACCGAAGTTGAGAGTCTCGTGGTCTCTGTATCTCGGAACCGCATTGAGCGTAAGTCCGTAGAACAGGCATCTGTTCTCTCCGAACACGGCGTCTCTCTCCTGGTCGTAGGTCTTTGAAGGCTGAGTAGAGCCCATATTTCTCGTAGTGTAGTTATAGACGTATCTTCCGTCATTGAAAACATCGGTGAGCGACGAGATAAGATCAACCGTCTTCTCGCTGTAGAGGGTAAGCTTCATCTCTCCGTTTTCATCTATCTCGGCAACGCGGACGCCAGAGCCTATAAGAGATGCCTGAAGCACATCGTTCCACGTAAGAAGACCGTACTTATCGTTGTGGTCCATTACCTGGTCACCGTTTACATCGTCGGTAACGAGTTTGACATAGGAAAGGAATTTGTCATAGGTCCAGGTATCGTTCTTTACGGAATCATAAAGGTCGTTGACCGAGTACTGGGTAGCAACAGACTTATTAAAGAGAATGCAGTGCGTTGCAATATTATCAACAACGCTGATATCTCCCGTGGTATAGAACATCTTATCGTAGATCATGAGACAGTCATTTGCGTTCTGATCCCACCAGCTGCATTCAAGATCTACGTACGGCAGAGAATTGAGATCGTAAAGATATCCGCCTATAGCGAGCTTTGCGGCGTCAAGCGTGCCTATTGCAAGAAGATCGTAGTTGCAATCGTCAGCGGCAAAGTCCTTGGTTACCTCGTTATATCCGGGGCCCGCTCCGGTGGAGGTTCCGAACATCTCGGTCTCCTCGATCTTGATCTTATAAAGAGACTCGACGGTTGCGTTACGAAGATAGATCGCGCTTGCAACTCTCGAATAACCGTTCTTGTTCTCGGTTCCGAAATCGCTGAGCTTGGACGCTCCGACACCCGACATCAGAACTCTGAAGGTCTCGCCGTCGTAGGTCTTGCCCGAAAGCTCGGGCTCTTCCTTTTCGGTAACGCCGGTACCCTCACCGCCCGTACCGACGTCGGTATTGGCACCCGTACCCGTATCGGCTCCGCCTCCGCAAGCAGTAAGAACGCTTGCACAAAGCATGCATAAAAGCAACGTATAAGTAATGATCTTGCGTTTCATTTTGCTCCTCCTTGAAGTAAAGCTTTAGGAATGCTTATTTGAAGGATACGTAGGTCCACGTATCCATTTTTAATATATCGTGACCTTCGGTAGTGTCGGTATCAAACTTTTTGCCTTGGTCGGTGTTCTTTACGTTTGACGTGACGCGTATACCGTCAGCCGCAGAAATACCAAAGTCGGAGGCGGGAAGCTTGAGCTCAAGGCAGTAGCCTCCGTCCGTATCGTCATCCTTTCCTACAGTTCCGACACAAACTACTGCAGCCTCAGCACCGCTCTCATGGTCGACGGCTTTTTTGTCCTTGAATTTCTTTACGGCGGCTATTCCCTTTCCGTCAAGAGTGACCTTGTAGTAATCTCCTCCCTGCGCCGCAGCAATGAAGAGCTCAACCTCGTCACCCTCAGAGGACAGATAAGAATCAAGACGCTCAACGAGAACGTAAACGTTCTCTCCGTCCGAGCTGAATCTTACAGATGCCTGAGCCTGAGAGGTAGATCCTACGAAATGCGCATCGGTATTATCCTCCCACTCGGCAGGATCGCCGTCAAGAGTGACGGTGTGATTTTTTGAATTGAGGTCGTGGTTCAAGTACATCGTTCCGTAGCTGATACGTCTGATAGCCACGTTTCCTGCCTTAGAGTCGTCGTCGCAAATACCGATAAGGGCGTGGCTTCCAAGCACCTCAAGGCTGCCCCAATAGCTCGAGTTGTGCTCGGCAAACGGGGTGATAGCGGCTGAGAAATGCGCTCCCTTACTGTCTCCCACTACGAGATTCATTCCATCCTTGCCGTAAAAGCTGACGACCGTCTCGCCGCTCTTCATCTGGGCGACGTAGGGACCTGATGCGTGATCGATCGGAAGAGTAAGCTTGTCGGCAGGTCCCTGCTCGTCAAGCGCGAGCTTTGCCCAGTTGTCATAGGAGCGGGTCACTATAACCTTGAAGGGGCTGTTAGGGACGAGATCCAGCTTTGATTCGCACGCCATGAGCATATGTCCGCAGTGAAGCTCCACTACGCTCGGCATCTGCTCGGTAAACATTTTAGCGTATCCGGGATACTCGCCTATATATGTCTGGCTCGCTATATCGGCAGAATAAGGAGGCTCGGTGACATTAGGGGTCCACGTGCCGCCGTTATCATGGGAGCGGATAAGTCCGATACCCGATGATCTCTGCGCTTCGTTGTAACCGTAAAGATAAGTGTACGGAGCCGTATGGGTAAAGAAGCACTGCACCTCGCCGCTCTTGAGCTGATGCAGATACGGCTCCCAGTTCATGCCCGTGTAGATGACCTTTCCCTCAGACCACGTCTTACCGCCGTCGGTGGATCTTCTCATCACAAGGCCGCTCTTTTTCATATTACCCGTATATTCTCCCCACGCAGTAGGTCTGAAGGAGGCTACTGCGAGGATATCGCCGTTTTTGAGCACTACCGCGTCGCAGGTAGCGTAATGCGTATCGTTCGTTCCCTCAAAGATCGGCTCGCCCTTTTCCCAATTCACAAGATCCGTGCTTCTCGCAACGAAGCAGGAGGGAGAGGTCTTTCCCGTATTATAGAAAAGAAGATAATTATTCTCCGACACGATCTTTATTCTCGGATAGTAGGGATTTGCGGTGCCGAGCACCTTGCGGGGAACCTCCACTCTCTCTCGAAAATTCAATTCAAAGCTGTTTCCGCCCTTGGCGTTTGCATGGTCGTCGATCTCGCCCGAGGTATTCAGCTCGCTTACAGAATGAAGACGTACATCTCCATACACAAAACCGTCATCAGCGGAGTTTGACGTATCATCTGTCAGCGCATCCGTCTGAGTGCCGCTCTCGCTGTCATTGCCCTCGTCCTCCGAGCATGCACAGATCATGGCAGATACGCACAGCAATGCAAGCATCATAGAAATAAGCTTTAATTTCATAGAGTAAGGATACCTCCTTTTATAAAACATTGCTTTCGGTCACCGCGTTGATCAAAACGGCGCGGCGATCTTTTATCCTTATTTTATATGATATATGATGAACCATACCTTTTCAATGTTACAATGCATCCAAGGGATGTCATAATGCTACATTTGAAAATAGTTAAATTGCAAAAAAACATTTCGCAAATACTTGTTTTTACCGTAATTTTGTAGTACAATGAGTTTACAATCGTAAACACGCACTGCTTTTTTCGGAATAATGCTCGTTTGTTCGAGGTAAATATGGAAGATTTTGTTCACGTTATGTTTGATAAGCAATTCAAGCTTATCACGCCCATCAACTACGGATATGAAAAATGCAAGCCCAACGACCCTATCGGTCCTATAGTCCGTGACTTTTGGCTTTTGCATTACGTTATATCCGGATGGGGCGAGTACCACGTATCGGGACTAAAGCACAGGGTAGGACCCGGACAATGCTTTGTCACACGCCCGTCAGAGCCCGCTTTCTCCGTGTCCGATAAGGATGAACCCTGGATATATATGTGGGTCGGCTTTTGCTCGAGCATTCCGATCCCTGACGTTTTTGCGGAAAAGCACGTTTTTGACGGATACTATCTTGAAAACGTCTTTCTCTCAATGCTCACTCCTCCCGAGGCTGAGCCGTTAGAGGAATGGGTGGCGGGCAAGATCTTTGAGATCTTTACTATGGCAGGCTATAGCGACACCCCGTCCGCACAGCAGCAGTCACCTGCTCACAAAGCAAAAAACGAGCTCGAGCAGAGGCACAGATCTATCAAAATAGAGGATCTTGCGGGGGAAATGCACTTTAACAGAACCTATCTGAACACGCTTTTCAAGCGCGAGTTTGGAACTTCTATGCAGAACTATCTTCTCAATTACCGTCTCAACCGCGCGGCAAAGCTGATGCACCAGATGAATTACTCACCCTCGCAAGCCTCGGCGGCTGTCGGCTACAAGGATTTCTATTGCTTCTCAAAGCTCTTTAAAAAACACATCGGGCTTTCGCCCTCCGAGTTTATTAAGAGATCGAAAAAGCAGATATCCTTCTATACTCAGATCGACAAGGGCATGGAACGAGGCTATAAAATGCAGATCGTCACCGAAAAAGATTAAAACCGTTATATTATGAAAGCTCCCCGACGCCGTATCGGGGAGCTTTCTTTCATTTTATCTTATCAGCTTGATCCTGTTTGGCAGATTGTCTATCGTCACGCTTTGCGCTCCCTCCATCTGCTCACCGTCAAGCGTCCAGGTTATATCGTCATCTGTCAGAAACTCCACTCTCGATGCCTTGAAATAGTTGAGCATGGGGCTCTTGAGGTTGGCGGTAAATACCGCACCGATAAGCTCGTTTAAGTCCTGTGCGTTTTTCGGATTTTTTGCGAGTATTATCTCAAACTTTCCGTCGTTTATATCGACCTCGTCCGCCTTGAGCTTGAGCACTCCCGCAATAGATGTGGAATTGGCAACGGCGCCGAATATATAATCGCCCGTGATGACCTTTCCGTCCGCCTTGGCAGTTACCTTGTATGGCTTTATGTTGGCGATGCTCTTTATGCTCTCAAGAACGTACGCAAAGTGTCCGAGAGCGTTTTTCATCTGCTGAGAGGTATTGTAGGAGGTTTCGGTAAAGGCGCCGAAGCTTGCAATATAAGAGAAATTCCGCGTACCGCCGAAAAGTCCGATATCAAACGGATATTCCTTGCCGTTTATGATCTGCTCGCAGGCAGCGATCGGATTTACCGAGAGCTTCATACTCTGCGCAAAGTCATTCGTGCTTCCGCCCGGAATATAGCCTATCGGAATATCTTCTCCCGAATTCATAATTCCGCATATGACCTCGTTGAGAGTGCCGTCTCCGCCTGCGCAGATGGCTAAATCGCAGGTCTCGCGCTTGAGGGAGGCAGCTATCACCGTTGCATCTCCCTTTTTTTGGGTCATTCTCACGGTAAGAATATACCCCGCATCGCAGAGCTTACGGCAAATATCAAAGAAGGCGCTTTTTATCTGCATTTTACCGGCGACGGGATTTACGATCAAGGAAACTTTTTTCATTCGGCTGCTCCTGTATATACTATCTGTGTTCAAGTTAATTATATCCAAAGCTCAACGATAATTCAAGTCCGCTGAGAATTGTTTACAATTACTTTACCTTAATCGTCTGAGACCGGAACGCGTGCGGTAGCAACAAGCTCCTTTGCGGAATCGGTATTTGCAAGTCCGTCGTCAAAGAATATATGAGCACCGAATGCGTGCAAAAATTCCTTTTTATCCATTCCTCCGAGGAAGAACGCCTCGTCGATCTTGACGTCCCAGGCGCGCAGCGTTCTGATAACGCGCTCGTGTGCCGGAGCGTTTCTCGCAGTAACGAGGGCTGTGCGGATAGGTCTCTGCGCTCCCTCAAACTCGTTTTGCAAAAAGGAAAGGGTCTTGAGAAGAGGCGCAAAGGGACCCTCGGGTAAAGGCGTATCGGCGTTCTTGATCTCGTATTCGTTAAATTCTCCCTCACCGAGCTCCTGCCAGATACGGTCGGAATCTCCCGAGAAGAGCACCGCGTCTCCATCAAAGGCGATCTTTAGCGTATCGATGACCTCCTCAGCCTTATAACCGCCGTGATCGGTGCATATTATACCTGCCGCGACCTTGGAGCTGATTGCTTTTTTTACGTCATCCTCGTCCGCAGACAAAAAAAGATCTGTGGAAAACGCGTTAAGATAAGGAGCAAGAGGTGCGCCGCTCGTCAGCACGGCTCTGGTTATATCAAGTCCGTAGTATTTGAGTGAATTGAAAATTCTCAGCGAGGTGTCGGCTGAATTGCGCGACATTATTATTACCTCTACTCTGCGCCGCTCTGCGTTTTCGTTGAGCCTGAGAAGCGCCTTTATAAGACCGAAGGCACTCCCGGGAGCGAGAGGCTCGGTCTCGTGCTCTCTCATATGACGGCAGTATTCTGCGAGTCCTTCTTCCTCGAATATTCTGTTCTCACGGCTCATATCGAAGAGTGCTCTCGACGATACGCCGACTACGAGTACTTTATCAAGCTTGACCATGGTTGTTCCTCCTGTAATCGCTACATGTTTTTATCGTTATTATTATTCATTGATATGATTTTACCACAATCGCAGTCCGTTAAAACGGTCTTCAGCTTTGCTTTTTGTTTTTAGGATTAGTTTTGTAATAACTCTTATAGCATTTGTAAAATCCACTGTAAGAGCAAAAGCCAACTTTGAGCGCTATCTCCGACATAGAGAGATTTCCCTCTCTTATCAGAATAGATGCAATGATCATTCTATGTCCTGTCAAAAGCCGGGTGAAACTGCAGCCGAATATCTTCTTGCACAAGCGTTGCGCATGTCTATCAGAAAGACAAAGAACACGTGACAGATCGGAAAGAGAAAACTCGCTGTCCGCATACTTCGAAGCAATAAGATCTTCAATCATTATAGCATATCCGTGGTCTGCATCCGACAACTCGTGACTCTCGACATCCGTCGTGTCTGACACGAGCTTTTC
Source organism: Eubacteriales bacterium (assembly GCA_045586105.1). Lineage (GTDB taxonomy): Bacteria > Bacillota > Clostridia > Oscillospirales > CAG-272 > JAZMZS01. Next base: position 27,419 of record JAZMZS010000071.1, read on the forward strand.
ATAATGATCAACAATACACAGTATCAAAGCAGACACAATATTACATACAAGCAGCTCATACTTGTAATCACCATAGTAAAAACCTTCAAGCACGGAAAAAAGCTGTTTAAGATCGCTTTCGAACAAAATCTGAGCACAGTTCACAGCAGACAGCGCCCTCTCTATTTTGCGACCGATCTCACCATGCTTATTCCCTGTTGATACAAGAGAAAACTTCAAAGATATTTTCCTGCATTTCTCATCGTTGCTCTCGGGAATAAAATGATGCAAGTAAAATGGAGAGAAAAAGCAAACCGTACCAGCATCAAGCCGTGTGCTTTTATGATTATCATAAAGGCACCAACCGTCCGTAATCATATACTGCAATTCATACGAAGAGTGATAATGCGGAGATTGTGCATAATCCGTTCCGGAACAATTATACATAATGGTGTAAGATATCGTAGCATCCTTTATGTCAAAATGACCTGTAGTCTCAAAATATACCTTCACGTATTCACACTCCTTCACACCTTCATTATACATCGAGTCGTTGATCTTGTAAAGTTAAATTAACAGAAATGGCCGATTTTTCGCAATTACATTTCCAATTACGAAATAATACGTGTTTAATTGTCCTCTCTGAATATTGAATGCAAGCAAGGGTTGATTTATAATCATTACATATCAATTATAAAAAGAGGTCAAGATGAAAACAATATCATGCAAAAGATCGCTCCTTCACGTTTTGATATGCGGTTTCGTTATATCGCTTACCGTAATAACTTTACTTATCGGAGTACAAGCAAGCGAAAAGCGGAGCACAGGCTCCAATATCACAAACCGTGAAATTGCATTGCTGATACGCTATCTGTCAGGACACACCGATACACCGCCCGACAATGCCGACATTAACGAAGATTCTAAGATAAACAACCGAGATGCAATAATGATGATCATGATATATTCAAACAACATCGAAACGCCGCAAAAAAGAATATACTACAGCCTCGACTATCTGAAAAATTTTAGTGAAAAATCACTGACGATAAGTACTACTGCAGAAAAAGAGGCATCAGTAGTATATACGGCACATTACACCGATAACGGAATAGTAATCAAAGCATCGGTCAACGACTCTGTCATCTATACAAAGCCGGAAGTCGGAGGCCAAGCGG
>JAZMZS010000072.1:0-16834 GCA_045586105.1 Eubacteriales bacterium
AGGGTATATAGATTTTTTTGAACATATCGTTAGCATACCTGTCTGTCATACCTGAAATATAATCGCAAACAGCTCTGCTAAGCCCTTCTTTGTCTGCGATCTCGACAAAAAAAACGGGCATCCTCTCAGGATTGTTAAGAAAATAATCATACAATCCTTCAAGCATAAGCATTGCCTTCTTCTCTTCACCTTTGGCAATGGGGTTTGTATATACGGCATCAAACAAAAATGCTCTCAGCTCCATCATAGCATTCCAAACGTGAGGCTCCATCTGTATCTCACTCATATTTTCGCTCGCATAGATGATCGAGCTGACCATTGTGTTTATCCTCTTACTGTGAGTATCTCCGAGTATTTCGGTTATTGAAGAAGGAATATCGGATGGTGATAGTATCCCGCCTCTGAGAGCGTCATCGATATCATGATTGATATATGCTATCCTGTCGGCGAATTTTACGATGACCCCCTCGAGAGTGGAAGCAAGCGTCTCTCCGTTATGCCATCTGATAGCATCTCTCACCTCATATGTAAGATTAAGTCCGTCTCCGCCGTTTTCAAGCTTCTCAACAACTCTGAGGCTTTGCTCAGAGTGGGAAAAATCAGAGGAAAAGCACTTCTGCATCACTCTCTCGCCCGCATGACCGAACGGGGTGTGTCCAAGGTCGTGCCCGAGAGCACCCGCTTCAGTGAGATCCTCGTTCAATCTCAGTGCACGTGCAATTATCCTTGCAATCTGCGTGACCTCAAGTGTATGAGTCATTCTGTTTCTGTAATGCTCGTCCGCAGGAAGCAAAAAGACCTGTGTTTTGTGCATAAGCCTGCGGAATGCCTTTGAGTGTATGATCTTGTCTCTGTCACGCTGAAATTCCGTACGGTTTACACAAGGGGTGTAAGCGTACCTTCTGCCTCTCGTATTTGCAGTCAAAAACGCATATTTTGAGAGAGTTTGCCTCTCGCGTTCGAGAAATATATTACTGATCCTTTCTCTCATAACACAATTCCTCATTAAAACAGACAAATGTATTTTTGCCAATTACACAGATAATATACGCGGATTTTTCAAAAAACACTCTGTTTTTCAAAAAAATTATAAAAAAATAATAAAGGAAGGCAAAATACCTTCCTTTATGCTGATAAATGTTGAAGCTCACTGAAAATCCGCCTCGGTCGCTTCCTCGTCCGTAGGAACATCGAAGGACACGTCACAATCATCGCTGCCGTATACTCCGCTGTTGATCATCGTATCATCAAATGTAAAATCATCATCGGTCTCAAAGAATCGGGAGGGATCAAACTCCTCTTCCTCAAGCTCGGATTTGTGCTGGTAAAGAAGATATGCACCCGCAACTCCGTTCATAGCGGCAACCGCAAGAAAGGCAGCAGCAATGCTCTTTTTCTTGGTGCAAAGGATGAGAAACATAAAAAGACACGAAAAAGCCTGTACAACGAGCGAAATACCTACATATAATCTTGTTTTCTTTATCATGATGATACCCCCGAGAATTATTTGGCCTGTTCCTTCAGATAAGCATTGATAAATCCATCAAGCTCACCGTCCATAACGGCGTTTATATTTCCGTCTTCATAGCCTGTTCTTGTATCCTTGGCAAGTGTATAAGGCATGAAAACATATGATCTGATCTGCGATCCCCACTCTATATTAGTCTTGACACCCTTGATATCGTCGATCTTGTCGAGCTTTTCGCGCTCCTTGATCTCCATGAGCTTTGAGCGAAGCATTTTCATTGCCGTTTCCTTGTTCTGGAGCTGGCTTCGCTCGGTCTGGCATCCTACCACTATTCCGGTGGGCTTATGAACGATTCTGATAGCGGAGTCTGTTTTATTTATATGCTGACCTCCTGCACCGCTCGATCTGTGTGCGGTGATCTCGAGGTCTTCTTCCTTGATCTCTACCTTTCCGTCGTCGGTAAACTCAGGCATTACCTCAACAGATGCAAAGGATGTCTGTCTTCTGCCCGAGGCATCAAAGGGAGATACTCTGACAAGACGGTGAACGCCGTTTTCACTCTTCATATATCCGTAAGCGTAAGTCCCCTCGATCATGATGGTAGCACTCTTGATCCCTGCTTCTTCGCCGTCGAGCCAGTCGATCAGCTTTACGTTGTATCCGTGCTTTTCTCCCCATCTGGTGTACATGCGGTACAGCATGAGCGCCCAATCCTGCGCCTCGGTTCCGCCGGCACCCGGATGGAAGGAAATGATCGCATTGTTCTTATCGTATTCTCCGGAAAGAAGAAGCTCTATTCTTTGCTTTTCCTCTTCCTTTTTTATAGCTTCCAGCTCCGATGCTACCTCGTCTACACAGCTTTCATCATTTTCTTCAATTGCCATTTCGGCAAGAGCTATAGCATCCTCAAGCCGCAAGACGAGCCTTTCATAATTTGATATCTTGTCCTTAAGCTGCTTTATATTCTGCAGAACCTTGCTCGAATTTTCCTGATCGCTCCAAAAATTTTCAGCATAAGTAAGCTGCTCAAGCTCCTCGGCTTTGTTTCTCAGATCGTCGATACGCAAAGCAGATCCAAGCTCTGTCAGCTTTTCTCTGTATTCAAGAAGCTCGTATTTTGATTCTTCAAGTGCAATAATCAAGTAATGCCCCTCCGGTCAATGTAAATTTTTGTTCATGTATGTTAATATATCATAAATTTATTATATTTTCAAGTACTCTATAATAAATTATTCGGACTCTTATGAGCCCGCGGATAATTCTATTGCAACGCAAAGGTGAATTTTTACCTATAATAAATATAATTGTTACTCATATAAGACGAGACGCGGAGCAAATTATTATTACGCGGCAAATGCATTTCTCCAGAAAGCAAAGGAAGGATCATATGCAAAAACAGCAGATTCGAAAATATAAATTCTTATTCTCTTTTATCATATTATTCATCTCTCTTACAGTAAGTTTTCCGACATATATAAATGCAGATGCAGCAAAAAAATATTTTGCCGCAGGTCTGCCCTTCGGAATATCGATGGAAACGGACGGCGTGATAGTTTCGGGTTTCACAGAGATAAACGGAGTTAAGGAAAAATATCATCCTTCATTTCATTCGGGAATCAAAGCGGGTGATGTTATTATAACCGTTGACGGCTGCAATATTTCAAGTATCAGTGATCTGATAAAAGCAGTAAATGATTCAAATGGAAGATCTGTATCTCTAACTGTTCTGCGAAAAAACGAGAAAAAATCATTCGCGGTAAGACCCTTCAGATGCGAAGACGGTATATTAAGGCTCGGAGTGAACGTAAAGGACAGCATCTGCGGAATAGGCACTCTGACATTTATCGATCCGGATAACGGAAGCTTCGGAGGTCTCGGCCACGGTATCTGCGATCCCAATACGTTATTTCCTATCCCAATGAAAAAAGGTACGATCACCGATGTAGTGATCAAAAACATAATCAAAGGCAAGATCAGCTCACCGGGCGAGATAAGAGGTTCTTTTTCCGTAAATAGAATCGGAACAGCACAAATCAACTCGGAGTTTGGCATTTTTGGAACATTATCCAACTATAAAACTGACAACTTTCAATTAGTGGAAGCAGCTCAGGCTTCAGAAGTGACGTGCGGAAATGCAAGCATCATTTGCACCCTCGGCACAGACGGTCCGCAAAGCTACTCGATCAGTATTGAAAGCGCGGATGTTACCGAGAACACAGACACAAGAAACTTTGTCATAAGGGTAACCGACGAAAAACTGCTGTCGATAACGGGCGGGATCATACAAGGAATGTCGGGAAGTCCTATCATCCAGAACGGAAAGCTGATCGGTGCCGTAACTCATGTCTTTGTAAACGAACCGACAAAAGGATACGGAATATTCATTGGTAATATGCTCAAGAATATCTCATAAAACATAACGGCGGGGCTACCGCCGTTAATTCTTTATATGAACTTCAAAAACTTTCCTTTTTGATATTGAAATCAAAGCAAGGATATGATATAATAAATAGTCAAAAAATCAGTATGATCTGAAATTACTATTCAAGATCCCGAAAGGAAAAGCAAATGAAGACTCTCAAAAAGCAGCTCGCAGATAAACTCAGCGAGTTAGTAGCAGAAAAGTTTTCCGCTGACATAGAGGCACAGGAGCTCGTGTCTCTCATGGAATATCCGCCCGATGCATCGATGGGCGATATAGCAATTCCCTGCTTTAAGCTCGCCAAGACCCTGAGAAAAGCTCCGCCCATGATCGCCTCTGTGCTCTCTGAAGCAATCGATCTTCCGGCTGTATACAAAGCACAAGCGGTGAACGGATATCTGAACATATATCTTGATCCCGCGCACCTTGCTTCTCATGTGATAGCCGAAATCGCATCTGCAGGCAATAAGTACGGATCACCGAATAACGGAGAGGGCAAGACCGTCGTGCTCGATTATTCTTCTCCGAACGTTGCAAAGCCTTTTCATATAGGGCATCTCGGTACGACGGTTATCGGTCATTCTCTGAAACTTCTTCACGAATTTGCAGGCTACAAATGTGTTGGAATAAACCATCTGGGCGACTGGGGTACACAGTTCGGAAAGCTTATCGTCGCTTACCGCAAATGGGGATCAAAAGAAGCTGTTGAGCAAAACGAGATCGACGAGCTTGTATCTCTTTACGTTCGTTTCCATAAGGAAGCCGAGCTTGACCCCGAGCTCGAGAACGAAGCAAGAGCGGAATTCACCAAGCTCGAGCATCACGACGAAGAGAATCTCGCTCTATGGAAATGGTTTATTGAAATTAGCATCAGAGAATACAAAAAGACATACGATCAGCTCGGCATAGAATTCGACTCCTACAACGGAGAATCCTTCTATACAGACAAAATGCCAGAGCAGATAGAAAAAATGAAGGAGCTCGACCTTCTCAAGCTCGATGACGGCGCATCCGTTGTTGACCTTGAAAAATACGGCATGCCTCCGTGTCTTATACTTAAGCGTGACGGCTCAACGCTTTATCCTACCAGGGATATAGCCGCAGCAGTATACCGCAAGCGTCACTATGACTTTGACAAATGTATCTACGTAACCAGTGCAGGTCAATCACTGCATTTCGCACAGTGGTTCAAAGTTCTTGAAATGATGGGCTACGACTGGTATGACGGTCTCGTTCACATCCCCTACGGTACAGTATCGATCAACGGAGAGAAGCTTGCCACAAGAACCGGTAACGTTATTCTCTTAAAGGATCTGTTCGCAATGGCTATAGAAAAGGTCGGTGCGATCATGGATGAAAAGAATCCAGATATCGAAAACAAGGCAGAGATCGCGGAAGCTGTAGGCGTAGGTGCTATTGTATTCCATTATCTCTCAAACAACAGAATGAGAGACATCAACTTTATGCTCGAGGATGCTCTTTCCTTCGACGGTAACACAGGTCCTTATGCACAGTACACATATGCAAGATGCTCGAGCATACTCGAAAAAGCAGGCGGACACACACTTACCGGGATCTCGATCGAAAGGATCGGAGAGGAAGAAAAGGAGCTCTCAAAGGCACTTGCACGCTTCCCCGAAAGAATAGACGAGGCACTTTCCGACTACGAGCCGAGCGTTATAACAAGATATATTCTCGATCTTTGCGCATCGTTCAACCGATTCTACCACAACTGCTCTATTCTCGGAGCAGAGGACGAATCGGAAAAGAACACAAGGATCGCATTCACAAAAGCTACGCATCAGGTGCTCGGTACAGCGCTTAAGCTGATATGCCTTAAGACCCCCGAAAAAATATAATTGAAAGCAGAGGAACGATCATGTCAGGACATAGCAAATGGAAAAACATAATGCACAAAAAGGAAAAGACAGACGCCCAGAGAGCGAAGGTCTTTACCAAGATAGGCAAGGAAATGGCTATCGCCATTAAGGAGGGCGGGCCTGATCCCGTATCCAACTCCAAGCTCCGTGACCTTATTCAGAAGGCAAAAGCGAACAATGTCCCCAATGACAATATTGACAGAGTAATCAAGAAGTTCTCAGGTAACAATGACGTTGTGTACGAGGAAGTAAACTACGAGGGCTACGGTCCCTGCGGTGTTGCGGTCATCGTTCGTGCAGCAACCGACAACAGAAACCGTACAGGAGGAAATGTCCGCCATTATTTCGATAAGTTCGGAGGAAATCTCGGACAGAATGGCTGTGTATCTTATCTTTTTGAGGATAAGGGCGTAATAATTATTTCAAGAGAAAGCGGCGCAGATGAGGATGAGCTCATGGAGGCCGCACTTGAAGCAGGGGCTGCCGATTTCTCTGCTGACGAAGAATGCTTCGAGATAACGACAGAAGTATCAGATCTCAGCGCTATCCGTGAGGATCTTGAAGGAAAGGGCTACAAGATCGAGAGTGCCGAGCTTGACAAGATCCCTTCCAATTACATTACCCTCGAGGATGAAGAAAGCATCAAACACATGAACCTTCTTCTTGAATATCTTGAGGAGGATGAGGATGTGCAGGACGTCTTCCATAACTGGGAGAACGTACAGTAAAAACAGATCCCGAGACTAAGATGGTCCCGGGATCTTTTTTATTCAACTATCACACTGATACCGTCGGGGATGACCGTAATACCGTCAGCATCCGCCTTGATCTGATAAGCACGGGAGATGGCATCTGCCACGTCCTTGCACCATATCATTCCCATAGTCTCGACGATCTCCTCTGAGCATCTGTCGGTTACCATTATGACTGTCGCCCTGAGCATGATACGTGAGAGTATCTGAGCCATCCACTGATCTCCTTTAGTCTTTTCGGGAGGGGTGCTTTCTATAATATCCGTGATCTCACGCGGAGTTTTTCCATCGGAGAACCATCGAACAAGCTCATCCCCTCCGCTTCCGTCATTACATTTGGAAACGCATATTATAACTCCGCCCTCATTTACAGCCGCTTCCGCTGCGGTCATTGATTTTATTGACTGATAAACATTCTGGTCGAGCGGATATCCGCCGTTTGAGGTAAGAACGATATCGCTCATTACAGCATTTACCTTACACTGCTCCTTTACAAAAGCACATCCCTGCTCGTGTGCGGCAACTGTATCTCCGGCAAATGCCCTAACAACCTTTTTCTCCGCATCGATAACTACATTTACAATGTACTCAAGACGGCACATACGTGCAGCGGCAACCATGTCCTCATGGAGAGGATTCCCTTCAAGATTACCCGTTCTTGAGCGAGAGGATGCTATAAGCTTGCCGCAATGGTTGGACATAACAGACTCGGCGGATGCAACGCCGGGAAGGATACTCTTTCTTCCGCCGGAAAAGCCAGCAAAGAAATGAGGCTCGATAAAGCCCTCGGCGATAACCATTTCTGCCTCAGCGACAATGCGGTTTACAGACAGCTTACAGCCGGAAGGAAGCACTCCCATAAACACCATGGAATCGGAATCGAAAGCATCGTGAATAACGATATTCTCCTTTTCAACTATCTCAGAGCCGAATTTATATATCAGCTCTTCCCTGCTCGTTTCTCTGTGAACACCTGTTGCTATAAGGATCGTGATATCGACATCCGGACTGCCTGCTCTTATCTGATCCAGTATAAGAGGCATCGATATTTTTGAAGGAACGGGACGCGTGTGGTCACTTGTGATGACGACTATCCTACGTTTGCCTACCACCGCCTCGGAAAGAAGCGGGGCGCCGATAGGCGAATTCAACGCCTCGATCACGCTCTGTGTCTGATCGCACTCGCTTTTCATTTCATGAAGGTGACTTGTCAAAACACCCCGTACGAGCGTTTCATCGAAATCATGTGTTATATGATCCTTGCCGTATGGTATGGAAATTTTCATAATAGCCTCCCCTTGATACCTTTTTCTTTAATATACCACATGTTTCGTCAATAGTCAACAAAACGATTCTTACAAAAGTCGATCGGTTTAAAATACAGAAAAAAACATTGACATAAACAAACAAAAGTGTATAATTATTATGTATGTACAGTTATTGTTAATATATGATCTTTAAAAAAATGGGGTATCGTTATGAAATACTACAGAATTAAAGTCGGCGGTGTTGAACGTGATCTGCCTATCTGTCCGCTCAACGATCAGCTTCAGATAGCAGGCTTCGTCATCGTCGGAGACCCGGAGCTTTCCGAGGGGTGTGCTCGTGAGCTTCTCTCAAAAGTACCGGAATATGATTACATTCTCACCGCAGAGGCAAAAGGAATTCCTCTTGCGCATGACATGACACGACTTGATGGCAAAAGCAAGTTTATTTGCGCAAGAAAAAAGCCCAAGCTGTACATGAGCGGGGTATTCGAGGTGACAGTAAATTCGATCACTACCGAAGGCGAGCAAAAGCTTTATCTTGACACTGCGGAGGCAGAAATGGTCAAGGGAAAGAGACTTCTTATCGTAGATGACGTTATATCTACGGGAAGATCTCTTGAGGCTTTGGTTTATCTCGCTAAGCAAACAGAAGCTGTGATCGTCGGAATGGCATCTATTCTTGCCGAAGGTGATGCTGCCGACCGTGACGATATTATTTATCTTGAAAGACTTCCGCTTTTTGATGCGGAAGGAAACGCTCTGTAATCCTATCAGTAAATTATGAACAAAAAGAATGATCTGACTAACGGCAGTATCTCAAAAAAACTGATAATTTTCACGCTGCCTCTTCTTGTCAGCGTGATGTGCCAGCAGTTTTACAACCTTGCCGACAGTATAATCGCAGGTAAATTTCTCGGCGAAAACGCATTTGCCGCTATTTCAAATTCTTATGAGATAACCTTGATCTATATGGCTGTTTCTGTCGGTTCAAATATCGGATGCAGCGTGATAATATCACAGCTCTTCGGAGCACGTGAATATTCAAGAATGAAGAGCGCCGTCTCAACAACATTTATCTGTGCTTCCGCTCTCTCGATGATACTCACCCTGCTCGGTATTCTGACCCTGCCTCTGATGCTCAGAGCTGTAAACACGCCTGAAGCAATAATCCGTGATTCGTATGATTATCTTATCATATATATTCTCGGATTCTTGTTTATGTATCTTTATAACATAGCAAACGGTACATTCTCGTCAATGGGAGACTCGTTCACACCGCTTGTGTTTCTTGTATTTTCTTCTGCTTTGAACATCCTGCTTGACGTAGCAATGGTTGGTTACGGAGTAAAAGGAATTGCGCTTGCCACATTTATTTCTCAAGCTGCCGCAGGAATCCTTTCGGTTACTGTTCTGATAGTTAGACTAAAAAAGATCAAAACACAAAAAATCCAGTTGTTTTCCTTTAAGTTACTAAAAAAGGTTGCGGGGATCGCCATCCCGAGTATTCTACAGCAGGGTGTTATATCGATCGGAAATATACTAATACAAGGTATTATAAACGGATACGGAACAGGCGTGATCGCGGGCTACGGTGCTTCGGTAAAGCTCAACAATTTCACCGTTAACACCATGACCACGCTCGGAAACGGCATCTCATCCTTTACCGCGCAGAACATCGGTGCAGGCTGCTTTGACAGAGTAAAGGGCGGCTTCAGGACAGGATTGAAGATCGCGTTTGTAATAAGCGCAATCTTCTTCATTCCTTATTTTCTTTTTCCGTCACAGCTTGTTTCGTTCTTTATAAAGGATCCTACCGAGGAAGCCATAAAAACAGGATGTGAATTTCTCAGAATACTTTCCCCTTTTTATATCAGCGTGTCTATTAAACTTGTGTCCGACGGCGTATTACGCGGCGGCGGTGCTATGAAGTACTTTTTACGAGCGACCTTCACCGATCTTGTCATAAGAGTACTTCTTGCTTATATACTATCCCCGATATTCGGTCCTGTCGGACTATGGATGGCATGGCCTATCGGCTGGATGGTCGGAATGGCAATGTCTCTCTATTACAACAAAAGCGAAAAGTGGAAACAAAATATTATATAATTTTTCACTTATCGGAAACAATTATACCTTATCTGGTTAACAAACACCCGCTATAATCAGTACATACTTTTTCCGAGGTCAATGATGGAAAACTTCAAAAAATGGTTCGAGAACTATTGGTATCATTATAAATGGATGACCTTGATACTGGCATTCTCGCTGATAGCTCTCTCGGTCTGTCTTATACAGTGCTCGCAAAAGAATGAGTATGATATGTATGCGCTTTATGCAGGGCCGACGCTTATCGGAGGAGCAGAATCGATGCAGCTCAGAGATGCGATCAACGATCACATGGATGCTGAGAGGCAAAATGTTTGCCTGAATAACTTTGTATACGTGTCATCGTCAAAAAAAGAAGAATACAAGGAAGGCGATGCTTACGTCAATGATGGCATAAACATGCAGCAGACATCCGACTTTTTTGATTTTCTTTACACCGCCTCGTTCAACATGCTCATAGTGGACGGTGAGTTGTACTCTCTGATCCGCAAGGATGAGATCCTCACACCTGTCTCAGACATAAGCGAAAAAGCGGCATCAATATCTGCTGACGGTTATTCGATCAGGCTCTATGACACGTCACTTCCCGAGAAATATGCCGTTTTCTCAAAAATGCCGGAGGACACTGTACTATGTTACCGCAAAAACGTGCTTATGCAAAATCTTGCCTCAAGCAAAAGCGCCGAGTCGTACGAATATCAAAAAAATGTGTTTAAGAAAATGGTAGAACAATAACGTAAAGAGAAAGGAAGCATCACACAAAAATGGGTTCATGGAGATACAAGCTGATAAGCTTTATGAGTGGGAGATATGGTAATGATAAGCTAAACTACACGTTGTTTTTCACTTATATAATAGTATGGCTTGTAAACTTGTTCGTATTTTCAAGCATAGCATCTCTTGTGCTCGACCTCGTGCAGCTTGCTTTGATGTTGATAATTATCTTCAGGATGTTTTCAAGAAACATATATAAAAGGCAAAAAGAAAATCGGACATTCATTCGTATTTTCGGAAGATTTCTCCCCGATACAAACCTGTTAAAGAACAGATACAGAGACCGGCATACACACATTTATAAAAAATGCAAAAATTGCAAAAGTGTCCTGAGATTGAAGAAGATCAAGGGTGAGCACACCGCTGTGTGTCCTAAGTGTTCAAGCAGGATAAAAGTGAAGATAAGATAATACAAGGCAGAGCCTCGGGTTGACGTATAATGTCCCCCGAGGCTCTGCTGTTTTATTTGTACTCAGCCGAAAATTCTGTAGGTGTCTTCCCTGTTGATTTTTTAAATGCGGATGAAAAATGCTGTGTACCGCTGTAGCCGAGAAGACTTGCTATCTCACTTATCTTCATTTCATTTTCGGCAAGCAGTCCCCTTGCCGCTTCTATCTTCCTTTGATTTATATATTTATACGGAGATATACCGTATTTCGCAGTAAAACGATGAATTATATATCCTTTTTCAAGCAGGAAAGCAGAAGCGAGATCATCAAGATTGACATTCGGAACTGCAAGCCTGTCAATATAATCCTTGATCTTTTGCGCAGTGGTTGTCTTTTGCGAAATGGTCTGTTCCTTTTTCTTCTCATAACGGTTCAGGGCAAGAAACATCCCGCATAGCTCATGTGCTATCTTATCCATACTGTAATCGCGGTTTTCAACATTGATCTTCGAAAGATATCTGTGGATATTGCTCATTTCCTTATTCATGTCATGAGGCATAATATAAAACGGAGCATTAAGCGAGAGACCTTTCACGAGAGATGAGATGTATTGACCGGTAAAATTGACCCATATTTTTTCGTAAGGGTCTTCCTTATCAGAATAGTATACAATATTTGTAAGCGCGTTGATGAAAATAAAATCCCCCTTCCCGACCTCGTGAACGCGGCCTTCATACTCGATGTAGCCCTTTCCGGACAAAACGTACTCGAACACGTAGATCCCGCCCCAAAAGATCCCGGAGCGCTCGGTGCGCGGTATATAATACTCGGGTGATGGGTGCGTGATCCCCGCCAAAGTGACAAACAGTCCGTTAGTATTGAGCAATGGACTGTTGGAGGCGTATACTATCGTCTGATTTCCGTGTACCTTATTACTCATTTTTTCCTCAACATATAATTAAGTTATAAAATATGATATATGATTTTACCATAAATTGCTCAGTTTGTACATATTTGTTAAGCAAAATATATTTTTATTAACATCGAATAGCTCGATTATATTGATTTTCTTGTAAAAAATATATATAATTTAAGTTGTAAATACAGATTCTTTGGAGAAAATCATGAAACTGAAGGCAATTGCATTATTACTGATGTTTACAACACTCACAACGATGCTCATCTCTTGCGGCGGAGCAGCTCAGCCGCAAAACACAGATGCGCAAACTGAAGCTGTCACCGATGCTGAGACATCAGTCGAGAGCATGCTTAACATGGATTTCAATTATGATGGACAGGAGATCAACACCCTTATTGCTACCATCCCCGACCGTACACCCGACGATTTTGATTATAACGAATCCCGCGCCGATGTAATGGACGAGGCAAAATACGAGCGCAACAAGGTCATGTTCGAAAAATACGGCGTCAGAATGTCCTCCACCAAGGACATAGGAATGAATCATAAGGGATACGAGACCATCCAGCAGGACTACACCTCCGGAGACAACGTCTATCAGCTGTGCGTACTGAGAGGATATGATGCAGCGAAGCTCGCCATTCTCGGAGCACTATATGATTTCAAGGCGATGCCAAACGTCAATACCGCAAATTCCTGGTGGGATCAGAGTGCTGAGCGCGATCTCTCTATTGCAGGATCCTTATTCTTTACAACGGGTGCGATCTCTACCGTCATCGATGATTTCACGTTCTGTGTAGTATTCAATAAAGATCTTTACAAGGCAACGATCGGAAACAGCATCAATGTATATGATCTGGTCAAAGAAGGAAAATGGACGATCGATAAGCTTGAAGAATTATCCAAGGGAATGAAGGATGACGTGAACGGTGATGACATCATGGACACAAGAGACCGTTACGGACTAATGATATGGGATGATGAGATGATGGCATCCATCAATGCCTCGGGTCATAAGATTGCATCTATAAATAAAGAGGGTCTTGTCGAAATGACCCTTCTCAATGATACCGTCAATACCGTTGTTGAAAAATTCGTAACAATTGCAAACTCTGATTACTGCATCAACTTCCAGCAGACAAAAGAAGGCGGAAAGCAGTTCTATGATATTTTCACAGAGGATCATGCTCTGTTCTTCATGTCTATGTTCAACGAAGTCGAACGTTTCAGAAACATGAGGACCGACTATGGTATTCTTCCCAATCCCAAGCTTACCGAGGATGCTCCTTATTACTCTCCTATCAGCCCCTGGCATTCTGCGTTTATATGTGTACCCTCAACCATCGAGAACGAAGATGATATATCCAACATAGTTGAACTGATGGGATATCACTCCGAAAAGCTCATCACACCCGCGTATTATGACAAGACACTTATAGGAAAATACACAAGAGATGACGAAAGCGTTGATATGCTTGACATCATCTTTAAAAACAGAATGTATGATGTAGGAAATCTCTATACCGTCGGCAATATCCAGGAACAGGTCACAAATCTTCTCAGAAACAATCAGCCCGGAGGTCTGTCGGCGATGTATCAGTCATATTCGGGTCCGGCTTTAGCGGAAATCAAGGAGCTCAATCTGAAGATAACCATGCTTAAAAACAAGCAAGGCTGATCCTTTTACAATACATAGACAGTTTTTTATACATCATGTCAATTATTTGCCGTTTACAAATCTAAATGGAGGCAGTATAATAGAATCATAAGAAAGATACCCCAACAACCAATTACTAAAAACAACGGAGGTTTTTCAAATGAAGATCAAGCTGTTTTCAATGATCATTGCGCTTTTCCTCGTTCTTCCCCTGATCATTTCATGCGGAAGTAATACTCAAACCACAGAAGACCCGAACACAACTCCTGTGACAGAAGCAGAGACTTCTGTTGAATCCACCCTTAACATGGATTTTGACTACGGCGGAGAAAGCTTCAATATTCTCGTAGCTTCCGTACCTACCAGAACTCCCGATGACTTTAAGTACAACGAAGACCTTTCAAATGTGATCGATGAAGCGAAATACCGCAGAAACGAGCTTATGCTCGAAAACTACGGTGTCAAGATCGAAAGCGTTACCGATCTCGGCGCAAACAATCAGGGATTCGAGACTATCCAGAAGGATCAAAGCGCAGGTCAGAATACATATCAGCTGTGCGTTCTCTCGGGTTATGATGCGGCAGAGCTTGCGCTCGTCGGTTCCCTCTTTGATTTCAAAGCATTGCCTAACATCGATACCACAAACTCCTGGTGGGATCAGGCGGCAGAGAGAGATCTTTCGATCGCGGGTGCTCTCTTCTTTACAACCGGAGCTATATCCAATGTAATTGACGACTACACCTACTGTGTAGTATTCAACAAGGATCTCTACAAAGCAACAATAGCCAACCAGATGGATGTTTACCAGGTCGTAGAAGACGGCAAATGGACACTTGATAAGCTTGCCGAGCTTTCAAAAGGGACAAAGGTCGACGTCAACGGTGACGATATAATGGATTCTCGTGACAGATACGGTCTTATGATCTGGGATAACGAAATGATCGCATCTATCAATGCGGCCGGACACAAGATTGCAACCGTAAAGGAAGACGGACTTTGCGAGCTTACTGTCATGAACGATGTTGTAAACGATGTAGTTGATAAGTTTGTAACCATGGGTAACTCGGATTACTGCATCAACTTCCAGCATACCTCGGGCGGTGTTCAATTCTACGATATGTTCACTCAGAACCAGGTGCTGTTCTTCATGTCGATGTTCAACGAAGTCGAGCGTTTCAGAGACATGAGAACAGATTACGGCATTCTCCCCAATCCCAAGCTTTCTGAGGATGCGCCTTACTACGCACCTATAAGCCCCTGGCACTCTGCATTCCTTTGTGTTCCAATGACAATAGAAAATGAAGACGACGTATCAAACGTCATCGAGCTCATGGGCTATCATTCAGAAAAGATCATTACCCCTGCTTACTATGACAAGACCCTTATCGGTAAGTACACGAGAGATGACGAGAGTGTCGATATGCTCGATCTCATCTTCAAAAACCGCGTATATGACGTCGGACACCTGTACAGGATCGCAACTTTCCAGGAGCACATCACCAATCTTCTCAGAAACAATCAGCCCGCAGGTCTTTCCACTATGTACGAAACATACGAGAAGGTAGCAAATGCTGATATTCAGGAGCTTAACCTTAACATTACCATTCTCAAAAACAGACAAGGAAGCTGATCTATGAAAGTATCTTACGGAAAAAGCTTACTTATATTAGTAGTGATCATCTGTACTGCACTGACATCATGCGGAGCTCCCGCAAACACCGAGCCTGCCGATACTTCGGCACAGAGCGATGTCGAATGGATCATACCCGAAGGCGTGCAATTATCCTCGGGAACGCTCGAGTATTCAAGCCTCGATTCTCCCGCTGTGATAAGAAGCAATAATGCCCTCGAGGACAACTTCAGTCTCACCGCCGATATCGATCTCGACGGCAAGGGATGTGCAAAAATATTCTTCGAAGCCGAGTTTGATGAAAAAGGCGAGATCAAAAACGGGCTTTGTGCAACAGTAGATACACGTACCGGTTCATTTATCATACATCTGTACAACAGATACGAAGCAAAAGTACAATCCGGCAGCAAATTTGATACAAAGGCAACGACCAAGTACAGCATTTCGATCAACAGAAAAGACAAGTACCTTGATTGCGCGCTCTATAATTTCGAAAATAAAACAGATCCTATTGCGGCTTCAAGTCTTTCTTTAAATCAGCTTAAGGGCAAAGAACACGCATTGTCGCTGCTCGGTAATGTAAAGATCGAAAATATTCAAGTAGGTGATATTGTGCCTGACAACGCAAATAAATATACAAATCCCATTCTGAATCTGAACAAGGATCTCGGTGACCCCACCGTCTACTATGAGGATGGCAAATACTACATGATGACAACAGGCAGAATGAACTGCTATGTCAGCGAGGATCTCGTTAATTTCAAGGATATCGGCGTTGTTGCCGACACAAGCAAATTATACGGTCATACGTATTTTGGCGGCGGATCGATATTCAAGTATGATAGTACTTATTATCTGTTTTATACTTCTTACGTCCCAAACGACCAAAAAGGTATCATGTGCGTTGCAACCTCCGACAAGGTAACCGGACCTTACACTCAAACCAAGCAGACGACCGTTGATGAAGACGCTTGTCCCGTGAATTCGGCAGGAGCATTTCCCTTTGTGGCTGACGATGGAAAGACCTATCTTTACTGGTACGAAACGCTTCCCGAATACGGAAATACGATATTCGGCGCCGAAGTTGAGTTTAAAAACGGAGTCGTTACCGTAAATAAGGAAACAAAAAAGCGTCTTGTTATTCCCACTGAAGCATGGGAAAAGAAGAGCGAAAACGGAGCTTCGGGCAGAGTAGTTGAAAGGCCGAACGTGTACTACCATAACGGATATTACTATCTGTTCTATGCAGGAAGCCACTGGAAGACCTCGTACGGTCAGGGATATGCCGTAAGCAAAACTCCTCTCGGAGATTTTGAAAAGTACGAGAACAACCCCATTCTCGATTCCACCGCTTCCCTGCACGGCGTCGGATGCTCATATATAGTAAGATCCCCTGACGGCAGCGAGCTATTCCTCGTTTATCATGCACATACCGATATCGCAACGCTCAGGAGAAACGTATGTATCGACAGAATAGTGTTTGAAGAAAACGTAGACGGTGCTGATATTGCAAAGGTTATTGGCCCGACTGTCACACCGCAGGAATACCCTAAATAACGACAAAAAGAA
>JAZMZS010000073.1:0-7478 GCA_045586105.1 Eubacteriales bacterium
TCCCATTCTGCGCTCCGCATCGGGGTTGAGCTGATACCACTCCTGCTTGTACTGCTCTATGTACGTCTGCTTGTACTTTTCTGCTTCTGCCTCGATATCTACTCCCTCGCTTTTGAGAACGTTCTTTATCCTCGGAAGAAGCTTCTCGTCCGATACGACCGCCTGATGGAACACCTCATGCGCGGTGACCTCGTCATATTTCGTCTTATTGCCGAGAATATCAAGGGAATGCGTCTTGATGTTGCCCTTACCGTCAGTAACGCCCTCGTACTTGGAATCCGCACCGAGGCTATGCTCGATGCTATCAACCCCTTTGTACCTCTTTAGCTGTGCGTCGGTCTTCTGTGAATAGTCTATAAGACCGTAATGCTCGGAGATCTCTCTGAGGCTCTCGAGCTGTCCCTCGAGCTTTGCTCTTACCTCGGGATCGAGGTCGGTTTTCTCGAGCATCGCCTCGTAGAGCTGGATATCGGTCTCAGCAAAAATGGATGCAAGGTGTGCACTATCTCCCTCTCCTTCGGCTATAATGGATTCTATGTTACTGCTCATAGCATCCACGTCCCCGTTAACCGCGATAAGCTCCGGCATCTTAGCGGTGACGCTCTTCGCTATTGCATCATAATGATACTTGAGGAAGCGGACGTTCTGCGAATTTACTTTGTTTCCGCTCTTGAGATAGCTGTCTGCAAGCTGACTGTATGACATAAGCTCATGAACAAAAGCCTGTCCCTCTGCAGGAGAGGAAATGCTATCGGCACGTGCCATAAGCTCATGAACGTAATCAACGTCAGCTTTGTTAGCCTTGTAGTTCGAAGGAATCTGAGATGCTGAAATAATACCTCCCACAGCAGCACCTACGATACCCTCATACGCAACCTCGCTCCAATCTACGGTAGCTTCGGGATCGTAGGTGATCTTCTTGGCTCCCGTGCCGAGCAGGCTCTCTATAACCTCTTCCGTTCCCTCTCCAAACATGGATATTGCCCCGCCGATGAACGTTCTAACACCGGGATTTGTGATCTTTGCGGATATGTTTGAGGTTGCTTTACCGATAATGCCCGCGCCCTTGTCAAGTGCGTTACCTATAACGATCTCGGAGACTCCCGCCAAGCCGCCCGTCAAAAACGCATAAGCGTTCGCCTCTCCGGTCGTAGCGCCGTTGTCTCTTGCTTCGTTGTAACTCGAATGGTAAGTGCTGGTGCCAAAAATTACTCCCTGCATGGCAGCACTTCCTCCACCCGTAGCTATGGTCAGTACTATGTTTGGGACAAGCGCACCGATCCCCTCTGCTACATCGTTCGCAAACTGAGTAAAGTCGTTATCAAATGACGGGCGGTAGCTATGAAGCTCGTCAGAAGAATACTCGTCCTCTCTGAGCATAGCTTTCATGAAGGTGGAATTTCGCATTCCGCCCTCTCTGAGGTATCTGTCGGCTTGTTCGAGAGTATTGTTCCAGCCTCGGGAAAGATCAAAATCAAGCTTTCCGTCCTCGTTAAAGAGAGTGTTTTTGCCAAAATTAACAAAAATGTTTCCGCTCTTCTCTTTTTTCTCTCCAGTGAACAGCCGCTCACCCACATCGGTCATAGCCCACTCGAAGAAAGAGGACGCGGGGTTCTCTATCACAAGATTAAGCACATCGGCTGCCTGAGACACAGTAGACATCCATCCCCGCATAACGGAATCGCCTATATCACCTACCGTCCACAACGCACGTTCGACAAAGCCCGCCTGTTTTTCCATCCACTCGGTATTGTACTCCTCGAGCAATGCATAATACTCTTTGTTCGCATCTATTTCTTTTTTACGGTCAGACATAGTATTATACTGTTCTATGAGCGAATCGATCTCTTTACACACGATATCATAGTCTCTTTTGTCCCTTTGATAGGAATACAGACCTTGACTTTCGGTATTATACTTAGCGAGGCTTTTTTCAAGTGCTGTCTTTCGTTCATTGAGGTCAGCTATTTCCTGTTTGGTAGTTGATAGGTTGCTGTCGATAGTTCTGTATTCCTGCACCATAGACTCGTATACTGCTGCTCTGTCCTTGTCGGTCTTTCCTACCATCTGCAGTTTAGCGTAGCCTGCGAGCCTCTCGAGCTCCTGTTTGGTGAGCGCATCCTTCTCCGTTGCCGCACGTTGTTCAAGTCTGAGCACTTCTCTCCCCAGCTCGTCGCTCGACATCTTATCTATTGCCGAACGCTCAGCCTGCACGTCGAACACAAGCTTGCTCTGACGCATCACACCGCCTTCTTCGGCGATTCGTCTCACAGCGTTCCACAGATCGAGATACGTATCCTTGTCTATCATATCCCTATTGGCTTCGAGGCGGGAAAGAATATCCTTAGCGGCACCTTCAAAGGTCTCAAGCTCCGAATAATCAAAAGCCGTATCGCCGTCTGCTATCCCTTCAAGTGCATTGCTGTATTTCTCGATTATTCCTCCCTCTCCGATGAATGCACCGATATCGTCAACGAGCGTATTATACTCTACCGCTTTCATGGGGTTGACAGAGGTATCGCCAGATTCGACGTCGATCTTATTCAGCGAATCCTTGAAATAGTCTACAGCATTGTAAAAGACAGTATCATTTTTATAAAGCAACGCAATAAGATCCGCGCGCTGTTGCTCGTTCATATGATCCCATCCTCTGTCACCGTACTTTGCGGTAAGCTCGATTGGAGCATTTTCGAGTTCTTCATACTTCTGTGTGAAATATGTATTCTTACGCTCGGTATCATCGCTGATAAAAGTGATGATATTCGAGGTGTTGTCAGCCATCGTCCGGAGGTTTTTAAGCTCTGTTTTTGCTTCCTCGGTATTCTCTCCGTAGATTCCCGAGTCGATTGCATTCTGCAGGTCGCTCATCTGCTTGGAAAGGCGGGTGTTGAGATCTTTAAGGTTTTTGAGATGCTCGGAGTTAACGTTCTTATAGTCCACATCGAACGTAAGAGAATAACCGTCTGCGCCGTATAGATCCAAAGCCGACTGCCTATAGGTGTTGTAATCCGCATAAATAGTCTCTGAGTTCTTTGCTACAGAGGCGGCATATTCGGGACCTGCGCGGCGGAGCATCTCCGCGCGCAGGTCGTTTTGTAATTGCTGCTCTTCCTCGGCACGCTTGTTCATCGTGTCATGAAAAGTGTTGATATCTAATGTTGGCATAGCATTCTCCTCATATTACCAATTACCATAAGGTTTTGACAGAATGGAATTATAATTATTGCTAAACCCATTCTCTTTTCTGATAATTTGTGTCAATTCGCTATTGCTCAAACCTAACGCGTTCGCAATGCGGTTTTGTTCTTCAGGGGGATACGTTTTCATTATATCCATCAATTCCGCTCTCGCCTCGGATTTTCTGCGTCCTGTTGCAGTATTGAATGTTCCAATCAGCACATCCACTCTTGATCTACCGCTTGTATCTTCAACCGTTACAGTCTGGCTCGGAGCTGTCTCAGTCTGGCTCGGAGCTATCTTATAACCAAAAGCATGCAGAACCGCCGCTCCCCTCAACCCCTCATACGGATTGACGTTGTAATACTGCACAAGCTTATTGTAATCCGATTCGGATAAATACATATCGTTATTATTTGCCTTGTTGAGTAGGTCGTTAGCCTCAGTAGCACTAATGAGTGTCTGATAGTCCTCGGTAGTGTAATCTCCGTAATAGCCTTTGCGCAAGTCTTCCATCTTCAAGAGCAATTCCGCCTTCGTTTCCTCATCATCGGATGCCGTGTACAGTTTTAGGTAATAATTCATTTCATCGTCATACTGACTCTTTGACATTCCGTTAGCACCGATGTTTGCCGCAGCCGACGATTGCGCCGCCGCCCATGCCGCTGCTTGTGCCTGTTCCTGGGCATGCATATCCTGCGCGTAAGCAAGCTGGTTCTGCAGGTCCGCTTTTTCCGCTGCCCAGCGCTGGTATGCTCTGTTTTCTGCGACAGATAGAGCATCAGCTATCATGGCATTATACTCACTCGAGGTCTGCTGAGCAGCAGCCATAGCTGCAGTCGAGCCTCCCATTCCGGTGTTTGCTGCATACTGTGCGAGAATATCGGACACTCCCGCTTGCTGATTGCGTTCGAGCTGCTTTCTCTGCAACTGAAAGAGCTCGTCCTCTTCCGCTTTGTAATCGAAGTGGTTGTATTCGGTATTGAGCCTTTGTTCAAGGTCATTCGATATTTTTTCATAATCCTTTGCCATGTTTATCCTCCATATCTTATGTTTGTTGCAGTCGAGTAAGAGCGAACGAGAGAGTAGAGCTTCCACTCACCCACGCCCTCAAATCTCAGGCGGTAGGAATCGCATCTTATTCGGGGTGAGAATCTTACTGTATAGGTGCGTTTTCCCGCGTTCTCGGTGTTCCATATCTCATGGAATTCTTCACCGTCGCATGACATTGAAAGTGTGAGCTTTGCTCCCTCTCCGAGGCGTACTCGGAAAGTAAAATCAACTGCGGTCACGCCGTAGACCGAGCCTTCGCAGATATCGGCAAATTCAACGTAGCTGCTTTCTTCGGTCAGCTCATCTCCGTTCGCTGATTCCGCATACAGCGCTCTGTTAGCTCCGGCAAGAACGAGCCTTCCGTTGTGAACTATCATGCTGACAAGCTCTTCGGTATCTTCACAGCTCCACGTGCCGTATCGAGTGTCGTATACGTAGAGCTTGCCGCCGTCGTACATATAATACTTACCGCCGCATCCGATTCCGAGAACGCCCGAGAAGCGCTTGTTTCCGAGAGGCCGCCCGATAAGGCGTGCCGTCTCTCCGTCGAACATTACAGGACCGTGCGTAGAATTGTAAAAGAGACGGTGCGCCGTCACTCCGAACGAGCCGCCAGAGTATTCTTCACACCCGTAGGTACCGAGAGTAACGAGAGAAAACGCACTCGGTGTCGTTCCGTACATTCTGTATACGTCCTCGGTCGTGAAAAAATAGACGTTGCCGCCAAATGAAGCACAACCAACAAAGCGTGATACCGCATATATCTCCGCCTGAAAGGATGCGGATGCACCTGCGGTAATATCATACTTGTACCAGCTGCGCATATCTCCAGAAGCACAACTGTATATCTCGTTACCGACAGTGCCCCATATTCTGTCTCGATTGGCGCAGACATGCTCAAGAGGCGGGACTTTGCGGGCAATTGTGAAATAAGTATCAAAAGTATCGTCAAGGGGATAATACAAGCTGTCAACGTAGTCAAAGACCAACAGTGTTAGGTCTGTCTGTTCTGTTTGTTCTGTCTCTTCTATTTGTGCTGTCTCTTCTGTCTGTTCTGTGTTGCCAAACGTGGCTTTTCTGATATCAAGAAGCTTCAAGTGGTAATCCTGTTCTGCCAATCTGTCGGTGATCGTCAAAACGTCACCTTTTTCAAACATTTTGTTGTTATAGACCGATATATCTACGTACAGATAGGTATGCTCATCGTCAAATTTACTATTGGATCCCCCATCATACATCTTGTCTATACGTTCGACGTAAAAATATTCCTTCCCTTCGTCGTCCTCTTTGATCTCGACACTGCACATCTGCCCTTTGTAGAATACCGCGAGACGGTTATTGAAGGATGTGACTTTAAGGTCGTTTTTATCGAAGCCATATTCGAAGTCAAACAGCAGTGTTCCCATGGGAAGTCCATCTGTATTGACACGCGCAAAACACAGACCCACTCCGGTATCTTCCTGATTGATCACTATTGTTCTGTCAGCCATATCACACACATCAAGGACGCCGCCGTAGTTGTATTGCAAGTACTCGCCTCGTGCCTGTCTCGTGCTGAGTACGGGGTATTTATCGCATGTCATGTTCAGCATATCAAATATCTCACCGTCGCAGGCAGATTCGGTATTGTTGATACCTCCGAACGTATTCTGCACTATGGCATTTATTCCATCCGAGCATACAGGATAATTCAATTTCATTATCTTAACCTCCCTCTGACAAATATATCAACATTTACAGTCTCTGTGCCCGACACTCCCGAGCCACGAACAAACCACCATTTCCCGGTGTTGGATGTTGTGGCTGAACCGTTGCCGTTAGGATAGCCGAGCATGTAGCCTTTGTCACCGGACGAAAGCGACAAAAACTGTACCGGGCGTGACTTGAAGTTAAACGGATACTTGATACCGCCGTAATCGGCAGATATCAGCAGCGGACCCCAACCTATGCCGCAGTTGACGTTCTCGCACTTCACGGTGCGCCAGCATTCTACGGTGCCGTCGCTGAATCTGCGCCATTCCCAGCCGTTGGTTTGACCGTTCTCATATCCGCGAGAGCTTCCGATCTTAGTGTATATTGCCTCAATAATATGATTGAGCTCGGTCTTATGTGCGTGCAGATATCTCTCAAGATTCTCCCAAGAATCATCTCCACCAAGCTCAGGAAGCCTGCCCGTGACAAATTCGACGCCTTCAGCCGTACTCTCGGTCTCCGCGGGCAATTCGTCCTCTACGGTTACGTTTCCGGAACCGGGGACAGGATCGGGGCGATCCTCGAAGTCGTAACCCATAAGCTGCCTGTACACACGCTGACGAAGGCCCATATAATGCTGAAATACGTAGTCCTTGCTTGCGGCAATGTATAAAGAATCGATATCCTTGCCCTCAGCCGCCTTGATTATTCGATCAGAGGCTCCCCATCCACCCTGGTTCTCTATATCTGCCATGAATATCTGTGCATTCTCTTCGGTCACTCCCAGGCTCTCTGCGTGTTCAAGATATCCCAGGATATCACTGTATGCTTGAGCATCCTGGACGGATCTTGATTCCTCAGTACCGAGCAAAGGATAAGTCCACCGCGCATCTGCCGAACTGAATATACGGTAGGACCAGCTCGTGCTTTCATCCATTATCTCGTCAACAAGCTGCTGATATGACAGCTCATATGCCGCGCCGATCCCCATCTTATTGATGATCTTCCGCATCAGATACAGGGCGCGGTTAGCATGCCACTGGATCTTTCCGATAGATACAGCGCCGTTGTCATCGCAGTTGATTGATGTATAGTCTCCCTCGTGAGAGTATATTATCTTATACGTTTTCAGAACTCTGTCATGCGGTATTGCCATTTTTATCTCCTTATGCAAAAGAGGGGACGGCTGTACCGTCCCCTTCTCCACGTACTATTATTTATTGATAAACTGATAAAGTGCCTGATGCATTCCGGTTGAAGCAAGCCCCGACACGAGACCTACAACTATCGTACCGGGTGACACCACCCAGCCGGCATTCCAGACCGAGATCACTATTCCCACCACCGCAACATTGCGCATTTTATATTTTCGGGAGCTTCGCAGAGCAGGGAAATATGCGAGCGGTTTTCATATGCTCTTGGGAAAAAGTAAATAAGGTCGCGTATGTTATCAACTCCCAGGCGGTTATATGCCGCCGCCTTGACCTTGCCGACACCGTGGAGCGAGCCTATGGGATATTTTGAAAGATCATTTATTTCAGCCATAAGTCCTCCTT
>JAZMZS010000074.1:0-13405 GCA_045586105.1 Eubacteriales bacterium
GGAATTTATCAAGACCTACGGTCGCAAGTATACCTATGAGGACCTCGAGTTTGACCATTCTGAGACTGAGGACGAGGGTCAGGAAAAGGCACCTGCAAACTTCAAGATGTCTATCGAGTATTCGCTTACCGAGGACGGACTTACCGCTCGTCTTCCCGCGAACGGAATTCGTTATGACGCTACCAACTACACACTCAAGACCATTAAGATGCTCCCCTACATGGGCGCAGGCTCAAACGAGAACACCGGTTACATCTTCCTTCCCGACGGCTCCGGATCTATCACCAGATTTGAGGATTATGTCGGCAAGAGTGTAAACGTAGCAGGTACACTCTACGGAACCGACTATGCATACCATACGGTTTCGGGCAGACTTCAGGAGACCATGCGTCTTCCCGTATTCGGTATAGTAGACAACGATTCCTACGATTACAAGTACAAGCATGTTGAAATGATCCCCTCTATGGATGCTGAAGGCAATGCTATAGAGACTCCTCTTGAGACGACCAAGGTCGAGACCAAGAAGGAATCCAAGGGCTTCCTCGCTATAATCGAGGAGGGAGACGCCATGGTATCTATCATGAGCACCAGCGGATCCTCTACCCACAAGTATTACAACGTAGTTACCTCCTTCTCTCCGAGACAGCGTGACGAGTACCGTCTCTCCGACAGTATCTCTGCTGCTTCGAGCGCGGCAATTATAGTTGAGTCCAAGCGTAAGTACGTCGGTTCTCTTACCATGAAGTACGTTATGCTTACCGACACCGCGATCGCAGAGGAAAACAAGATCGAGGATACCTACGAGCCTACCTGGATGGGTATGGCAAAGGCATACCGCGATTATCTGATCGATAACGGAACTCTCAAGAAGCTTGAGAATACGTCAGAAACGCTTCCTCTCTACATCGAGACCTTCGGAACTCTCGAGACTACCGAGAAGATAGCTTCTATTCCCGTAACCGTGGACAAGGCGCTTACATCCTTTGAGCGTGTTAAGGAAATGTACGATGAGCTCAACAGAGAAGGTATCTCCAATGTCAACTTCAAGCTTCAGGGATATGCAAACGGCGGTATGTATTCAACCGTTCCTTACAAGCTTAAGTGGCAGAAGGCAGCAGGCGGCGATGAAGGCTTCCGCGATCTTGTCAAGTATGCTCAGGAGAAGGGCTTCGGTGTATACCCCGACTTCGACTTCGAGTATCAGAACCAGTCCGGCTTCATGGACGGTTATTCCGCTAAGAAGCACGCTGTAAAGACGATCGACAACCGTTATTCCTCGAGAGTAATGTATAACGCTGCTAAGCAGGATTACACGACCTTCGGCGGACTTTGTATCTCTCCCTCCTCCTTCACTTACCTCTTTGAGGGACTTGATGAGAGATATTCCGAGTATGAGAACAGCTCTATCTCGGTATCCACTCTCGGATACGCACTCAACTCGGACTTTGACGAGGACGATCCTTACAACAGAGAAGACTCCAAGGCTATGACTGCCGAGGTACTCTCATCGATCTCCGAGAAGTACGAGAACGTAATGTCTGAGGGCGGTAACTACTACACGCTCCAGTACATCGACCATCTGCTTGATGTATCTCTTGACTCGAGCCGCTACGCTCTTACCAGCGCCGCAGTTCCTTTCATGGGCGTGGTTATTCACGGCTCTATCAACTTCACAGGTTCTCCCATCAATATGGAGGGTGATATGGACTATGCGCTTCTCAAGGCAATTGAGAACGGTGCAGCTCTCTACTTTATCCTTTCATATGAGAACACTGAGCTTCTCAAGGAAGACTCATACCTCTCCCAGTACTATTCTGTAAGATACGATATCTGGAAAGAGGACCTTATCAACACTTACAACAGACTCAACAATGCTATAGGTGATCTTCAGGATCAGTTTATAGTAGAGCATGAGTTCCTTGATGCGACCCGTGTTCCCGACGCTGATGAGGCAGAGGCTGATAAGATCGCACAGGAAAATGCATCCAAGGAGACCAACGATGCGTACGCAACCAGAGTTTCTCTCGAGATATCGAGAAGACTCAATGCTCTGCGTGCAAGCGGACTTATCGGTGAAAACTACAAGATCGCAGAGTACGAGCATCTTCGTGAGCTCGATACCAAGCTTTCTCTCGCAGCAACTCTCGTAGGTGCTCCTGCCGAGGGTGAGGCAGAGGGCGACGCTCCCGCAGAGGGGGATGCTCCCGCACAGGGTGATGCTCCCGCACAGGGTGACGCTCCCGCGCAGGGTGATGCTCCCGCACAGGATACAACTCCCGTACAGAGCAACGTATTCACCTACACCGACGGAATAGTAATCACTATTGGCGAAAACAACACTGTTGTTGTCAGCCTTACCGAGGATGCGTTCAAGAGCGCTCAGGAGCTTATCGCGCAGAAGGATTCTATTCCTTCTCTGAACACCGGCTTTAACAAGTATGCCATCACCTACGGCACCGTAGTTAAGGTAGCATACGAGAACGGCGCACACTTCATTCTCAACTACAATGATTATTCTATCGTTGCAGAGTGTGACGGAGTTCAGTATACTCTTCCCGCATACAGCTTCGCACTTGTAAAGGACGGAACTGTATATAACTTCAACTCGGACGAGAAGGTTATCAAATTTAGTGCTGTTGGCTCTGCCGACAGCGCTAAAGAGGTAGCTTCCGGCGCGAGCGAAAAGATCAACTGAAAGGAGGAACGGTGAAATGGCAAAAACTAATACCAAGGCGGCTCCCGGCAGCGAAAGCGTTGTAGTTAAGAGCAGCACGGGAAAGAAAAGAAAGGTTTCGCTTGAAGCTAAAAAGGCACGTAACGGTTGGCTGTTTGTCCTTCCTTTCGTTGTTGGCTTCGTAGCCGTGTATCTTCCTATTATATTTGACTCTATCAGATACAGCTTTTCTAAGTTTGAGATAATCAACAAGGAGCAGGTAACTACGTTTGTCGGCTTTGATAACTATCAGGATGCGATCTTCGGCAAGGACGGAATGAAATTCGTCCAGGCGCTCGGAGACGGACTTTTTAAGCTTCTCATGGATATCCCGACCATCATAGTATTCGCGCTCTTCATTGCGGTTCTTCTCAATCAGAAGATGATAGGAAGAGCAGCATTCCGTGCAATATTCTTCATGCCCGTTATTCTTTCTACGGGACTTATGGCAACCATCGATATGAAGAACATGTCCTCCATGGAGGACCCCACCGGCGGTATCGATACAGGTGAACAGACGGGCGGCGCTGCCGAGATCGTAAGCGCTATGGACGTCGAGGCACTCTTCTCGAACATGGTCATAGGCGGAGAGCTGGCGACCACCGTTGCTACAGCGGTAAACAATATCTACGATATAGTAAACCGCTCGGGCGTTCAGATGCTTATATTCCTTGCGGGACTTCAGTCTATCAGCCCTGCGATCTACGAATCGTGCGAGGTTGAGGGTGCGACCGCATGGGAGACCTTCTGGAAGATAACCTTCCCGATGATCAGCCCGATGATCCTTGTAAACCTCGTTTATACGATCATCGACTCGTTTACAGACAACTCGAACCCCGTTATGACGGTTATTGCCGACAAATATACGGACAGTAACGTTGTCAGTTCCGCAATGGCGTGGATATACTTCATTGTCGTACTGCTGATAATCGCAGCATGCGCGGGAATTGCATCTGCGTTTACCTTCTACCAGAGAAGAGATAAGTAAGGGAGGTGTAAATAATGGATACTAAGATTCAAGAAGCGCCCAAAGTAAAGCGCGAAACAAAAAACAGGATCAAGGTCGAATTTGACCGTGCACCTCTTAAGGAGCGTATCAAGGCTAAGATCAATCCTTACTTCATAGGAAACATCATCTGGTTCCTCTTCAGATTTATCATTCTTCTCGGTGTATCGTTCGTAATCATTTATCCGTTCATTACCAAGATCGCAGGCTCGTTTATGAGCCAGAGCGACTTTATCGACGTAACGGTACGTCTTATTCCTAAGACCCCGACCCTCGATACGTATAAGGCGATCTTTACCGAGCTTGGATACATGACCGCGTTCTGGAACACCTTCCTTCTCTCGTTTGCATGTGCAATACTGCAGATGTTCGTCAGCTGCCTTGTCGGATACGGACTTGCTAAGTTCCGTTTCAAGGGTAACATGCTCGTGTTTGCAGCTGTCATCCTTACGATGGTAGTTCCTCACGGAACCATTCAGCTTTCGATGTTCATGAAGTTCAGATACTTCGATGTATTCGGTATTCACGGACTGATACAGTTCATCGCAGAGAAGGCAGGCACTACTCTTAAGGACATCAATCTTACAAACTCCTTTGCTCCTCTGCTGATCATGTCGGCAACCGGTCTTGCATTCAAGAACGGACTGTACGTATTCATGATGAGACAGTTCTTCCTCGGAGTTCCCGATGAGCTTGAGGAGTCTGCGTACATCGACGGCTCCGGAACCTTCAAGACCTTTATCAAGATCATTCTTCCTCTTTCCATCCCGATGATGATCACGGTATTCCTGTTTGCATTTGCATGGCAGTGGACGGATGAGTTCTACACCAACCTCTTCTTCGGAGGCGGCTCGAAGATACTGCTCATGCCTAAGATCATCGACATTCCCGATTCGCTCGTAACAGACTATGCGGGACAGTCGCTCTTCTATGCGGCAGTAAACAACACATGCGGACTTTGTATAATAGCTCCGCTTCTTGTCCTCTACCTCTTCTGCCAGAGATATCTTGTACAGGGTATCGAGCGCTCGGGTATCGTTGGATAAGTCAAAACACAAACGAAAAACAGACCTCTCAATGGGGTCTGTTTTTTTGCTGTAAGCAAGCGGGCTATTGCTTTTGTGTGTAGGTTATGATAAAATATACTTATGAAAAGAAACAGAGGCGGTGGTGCAGCTGATGCTGACAATCAAAAAGGCAATTCAATATCTGACAGATACCGATTACAGGTTTCTTGTCAGAGATAAGAAAAGAAAGTATTTCGACATGCCCGACGAGGAGTTTCTGAAGAGAAAATATCGTGCTTTGTTTAAAAAGGAGCTCGATCTTGAAGAGCCCGAGACTTTTTCTGAAAAGCTCCAATGGTTGAAGCTGTATAACCGACGTCCCGAATATACAACGATGGTTGACAAATATGCGGTCAAGAAGTACGTCGCCGACAGGATCGGCGAGGAATACGTTATTCCGTTGCTTGGAGCATGGGACAGCTTTGACGAGATAGACTTTGATCTGCTGCCCGAGCGGTTTGTTCTCAAAACCACCCATGACAGCGGCGGACTTGTGATATGCAAAAGTAAGAGCACGTTTGACAAAGAGAGTGCAAAGAACAAATTGGACAGGTCTCTTGCATTTGATTATTACAAAAGGGGCAGAGAATGGCCGTACAAGAACGTGCCACGAAGAATAATCGCAGAGCAGTATCTTGAGGATAGCGAGACAAAGGAGCTGCGCGATTACAAGTTTTTTTGCTTTAACGGAGAACCGAAGGCACTTTACGTAGCGACCGACCGTCAAAGCCTTGAAAAAGAAGTGAAGTTTGATTTCTTTGATATGGACTATGAGCATATCGATCTTGTCAATAGACATCACAATGCAGAGATCCCGCCTGAAAAGCCGAAGCAGTTCGAGCTGATGAAGCGGCTTTCAAGTACGCTTGCAGGGGATATCCCCTTTGTGCGGATCGATTTTTATGAGGTAAACGGAAGAGTGCTTTTCGGTGAGATGACGTTTTTCCATCTCAACGGTCTGGCACCCTTTGAGCCTGAAAAGTGGGATCACATTTTCGGAAGCTGGCTTACACTGCCTTCCAAGAAAACAACGGAGTAGATCGTGCCTGAGATTATGAACAAAAAAATAGGACGTGCCGCAAAGTGGTCGTCCGTGACCGAGCTTGCATCAAAGCTCATTTCCCCTGTGACCAGTATGATCCTTGCGCGCGTTCTCGTTCCGGAAGCGTTCGGTATCGTGGCGACGATAATGATGGTCATCAGCTTTTCGGAGATATTTACGGATGCGGGCTTTCAGAAATATATCATACAGCATGAGTTTGCCGATGATGATGAATTGAATGACAGCGCAAACGTGGCGTTCTGGACTAATCTCGGCGTTTCTGCACTCATATGTGCCGTGATCTTCGTGTTTCGGCATAAGATCGCAGTCCTTGTAGGAAATCCGGGACTGGGGAACGCCATCAGCGCTGCCTCGGTTCTGATCATTCTTGCAGCTTTTTCGAGTATTCAGACAGCGATGTACCGCAGGGCGCTTGATTTTAAAACACTGTTTTATGTTCGGATAGTGACTGCGCTGATCCCGCTTGTTGTGACAGTTCCGCTGGCATTTGTATTTCGCAGTTACCATGCCTTGCTTATCGGAATGACAGCAGGCAGTCTTAGCAACGTAATACTTTTGAGCCTGCGCTCGGGATGGAAGCCGAGGCTCCGATACAGCTTCAGGCTCCTTCGCGAAATGTTCGCTTTTACGTCCTGGACGATGCTTGAGAGTATTTCTATCTGGCTGACCTCATATGTTGATGTGTTTGTTGTCGGTCATTATCTGAATGACCACTTCCTCGGTATATATAAGACCTCCATGTCGACCGTAAACGTCTATATGGCACTGATCACGGGAGCGCTTACTCCTGTTTTGTTTTCGGCACTTTCCCGCTATCAGAAGGATGATGAAAGCTATAGAAAGACCTACTTTTTCTTCCAGAGGCTGACTTCTGTCCTTGTGATCCCGATGGGGATCGGAACCTTTGTGTACGGAGATCTTGTTACAGGGATGCTTCTTGGCAGTCAGTGGGGAGAAGCAAGCGGATTTGTCGGCATTTGGGGATTGACGAGCGCCTTTACGATCGTGCTTTCTCACTTTTCGAGCGAGGTCTACCGAAGTAAGGGAGATCCTAAGGTATCATTGATAATGCAGCTTGTACATCTGTCTTTCCTTGTTCCGGTTCTCTTCATCAGCGTTTCACACGGCTTTGAGGCTTTGTATACAGCAAGGTCTCTTGCTCGGATTCATGTAGTGATCTGTGCGCTTCTGATCATGCATTTCAGGTATGGCTTCAGGGTGCACGAAATATTGCGCAACATACTGCCGATGACCATTTCGGCGGCAGCGATGGGCGTAACAGGATATTTTTTGAGGCAACTCGATCCTTCGATAGTATGGCAGATCATATCTGTGATCATTTGTGCCGTGGTATATTTTGCTATCCTGATCGGAGCTTTCCCGAGCGTAAGAAGGGATCTTGCCGAAGCGGGATCCTCTTACAGGCTCGAAAAGATCGATAAATGAACTGATCGAAGATCGATCGTTCCAAAATAAAATAGGAGCGTGTTTATGAAAAAGAAGCTTATCCTTTTCTTGTCGGTTTTTATGATGAGCCTTGCGGTAATTCTGTTTTGTTGTATGTCTGCAAATGAAGCCTCCGCAGATACATATGACGACTTGACCTATGCGGTTTTGAATGGCGAGGTTACAATAACCGACTGCTATAATTCGGCAGTATCGGTCTCCATACCCGACATGATCGACGGCCATCCCGTGACGTGCATCGGCGAGAATGCATTCAGCTCGTGTACGAGACTGACAAGCATCAGCATTCCGAAATCTGTGAGGAGCATCGGCTTGAATGCATTTTTTAATTGCTCGAGACTGAGCAGTATCTATTATAACGCAGCCAATGTGCCAGATCTGTCGAGCAGAAACTATGTGTTTTACCAAGCAGGCTGCTCGGGGGATGGAATCAAGGTAACAATAGGAAAGGATGTAAAGAGCATTCCTTCGTATTTGTTCTGCCCCTCTTGGTCGGATTCATCGACCTCACCAAAGCTGACAGAGCTGTATTTTGAATCCGGATGTGAATGTGAGAGCATCGGGTATGCTGCATTCGGTAACTGCGAAAGCCTTACAAGCATTTATTATAATGCGGCAAATGCGGCGGACCTGCAAAGCTACAATGCTGTGTTTTACAATGCTGGGCGCTCCGGGGAAGGGATCAAGCTAACGATAGGCAAGGATGTAGTGAGGATACCTGCGTATTTGTTCAGTCCTGCTGACTCATCCTCCCATTCTCCCAAGATAATTGACGTGGTTTTTGAAGACGGAAGTGCATGTAAGAGCATCGGTGAGTATGCACTGTCGCAGTGCGATGCTATCGAAAGCATCAACATGCCGGACGGCGTTACGAGTGTCGGCGAAGGATCGTTTTGCGACTGCACGAGCCTCAAGAGCGTTATTGTTCCGGACAGCGTCACGAGTATCGGGGATAGTGCGTTTTACAATTGCACGAGCCTCAAGCATGCGAGCGTCGGCTGCGGTGTGACTAACATCGGATCTTTTGTGTTCGGCGGATGCAGCAGCCTTAACTATAATTTGTATAGCGGCGGAAAGTATCTTGGTAACGAAAATGATCCGTATCTCATTCTGATGGATACAGAAACGACGGATGTTTCGGATTTCATGATCGCGCAGAGCGCGAGAATTATTGGTGATGCTGCATTTGAGGGCTGCACAAGTCTCACGAGCATAAGCATTCCTTCGGGTGTGAGATGCATAGGCAGAAAGGCATTCTATAAATGCTCAAGCCTTGCCGATGTCGGCATTCCGTCGAACGTGGCGCATATCGGATCTTCTGCGTTCGAAGGATGTACGAGCCTTACAAGCATCAGTATCCCTGACGGAATGAAGCATCTCAGCGAAGCTTTATTCAGAAATTGCTATTATCTTACGAGCATAAGCATTCCGTCAAGTGTGAGGAGTATTGGCAATAATGTATTCGACGCGTGTTATAGCCTCAGCTTCAACATTTACGACGGCGGGTGTTATATCGGTAATGAGAATGATCCGTATCATGTTCTGATGGGGCCGGTATCGAGCTCTGTAAAGGAATTTTCAATATGCTCGGATACCGGTATCATTCTTGATTCTGCATTTAAATGGTGCGCAGATCTCACGAGCATAAGCATTCCTTCGAGCGTTGTCTGTATCGGGGATGAGGCGTTTCGCGAGTGCACGAGCCTGAACAGCATTTACTACAATGCGGCTGAAGCAGCCGATCTGTCGAGCAGTAACAATATATTTTATAAAGCAGGCGGATCGGGAGGCGGAATAAGTGTAACTATAGGCAAGGATGTAAAGCGTATTCCCGAATATCTTTTCTTTT
Source organism: Eubacteriales bacterium (assembly GCA_045586105.1). Taxonomy (GTDB): domain Bacteria; phylum Bacillota; class Clostridia; order Oscillospirales; family CAG-272; genus JAZMZS01. Next base: position 9,166 of record JAZMZS010000074.1, read on the forward strand.
CATATAGCTCTTATAGGATAAACGAGTTGATATTTGAAGATGAAAGCGTATGCGAGAGCATAGGAAATGGAGCGTTCAAGGGGTGTAAGGGTCTTGCAAGTGTGAGTATTCCGGACGGCGTAACCGACATTGGATGGAATGCATTTAATGAATGCACCGATCTTGTGAGTGCGAGCATCCCGAGCAGTCTGACATGCATAAGCGATGGTGCATTTCGCCGTTGCACAAGCCTTGCGAACCTGAGCATCGGAAATGGCATTACGAGTATTGGATGCTTTGCTTTTTACGAATGTACGAGCCTCGCGAAAGTGGTCATCCCTGCTGGTGTAACGGTAATCGGACAGTCTGCATTCTCGGGTTGCACAAGTCTCGTTGAAATCAGCATTTTTGAGGGGGTTGAGATCATAGATGATTATGCGTTCAATAGATGTACAAGCCTTACAAGCTTTGCTATACCGTCAAGTGTAAAGCACATTGGAGATGCTTCGTTTTCTGACTGTACTAACCTTACAAGCTTGTATTATAATGCTGAAGATGCAACGGATCTGTCTGACAGTGCAAATGCTTTTTCTAATGCCGGCACTTCGGGTGAAGGAGTTGTCGTGACTATAGGGAAGAATGTAAAGAAAATACCTGCACGCTTGTTTTACAATAACTCCGGCTTTCATACGAATGTTTACTTGTCATGTCCCCCGAATGTAACCAATTTGGTTTTTGAATCGGGAAGTATTTGCGAGAGCATAGGGAACGGTGCATTCTCGGACTGCTCAAGTCTTACGAGCATATGCATCCCCGAGAGCGTGTTGAGCTTCGGCAGAAATTCCTTTGAGAAGCTTACGAACATTTTTTACAGCGGTACAAGAGAACAGTGGGAAAAGTTCGGCATCCGACCTTCATATGATAATATTTATTTCGAATTTGACGGCTTTGTGCTTACAGCCCCAGCAAAAACCGATTATAACAGCAACGAAGTGCTCGATCTGTCGGGCGGATATGTTTCTGTTCTTTATAAAAACGGAGATGTGGAAAGATATGCAGAGCTGTCTGATCCTTCGGTAAAGGCCGGGGATTTCGACAGAAGCATCGAAGGAGCGCAGACCGTGTCCGTTTACTTGCACGGGCATAAGCTTTCCTTTGAGATCAACGTGACTTTGCTGTACACACCCGGAGATATTGACGGAAATGAGGGTGTGACCGATTCGGATGCGGTGTATCTGTTGCTTTACACCTTTTTCCCGGAGCAGTATCCGTTGGATCAACCATGCGATTTTAACGGAGACGGCGGTATTACCGATTCGGATGCGGTGTATCTTCTGATGTATACGTTCTTCCCTGAGGCATATCCGCTGGGATAAAACTTCAAATATAAAAACAGGAAGCGGCCTTGATCCCCGCTTCCTGTCTTTGTATAATCTATGCTGCGATATCGGTAGACTCTTCCTTTTGAACTGCATATGTCATGTAGACGTATTTTGCATCGTTGACGGGGATCATTTCGTTTTCGGTACCTCCGTCTGCAGTTACAAGAATAAACTCGTTGTTGTTTTGCGATGTGTGCATATATGTTGCCAGACAATACCCTGCTTCGGGTGTATATCCCGTTTTTCCTCCGAGAATATCATAGTCGCTCGAATTGATCGATGCCGTTCTTCTGTGGACTATGCTTGTCATGTTCAAGCCCGTGCTTGCTTTGTAGCTTTCCTTACAAAGGACCTTGCGGCACGTGTCATTCTCGAGCGCCGCCTTGAGTAACAGGGCGATATCGTGCACGGTCGAGTAGTGCTTGGGGTCATGCAGTCCGGAGCTGTTTACGAAATGCGTGCCTTCAAGTCCGAGCTCGGCAGCTTTTTTGTTCATGAGCTTGACGAAGTTTTCCTCTGATCCCGCGATACATTCGGCAAGCGTTTTTGTAGCATCAGCGCCCGACGGCAGTATCGTGCCGTAGAGAAGATCCTCTACCGTTACGACCTCCTTGGCAGAAAAGCCTGCGACCGATGCTCCCTCTAAATAACAGTAGTCGATCGTTGCCTGTGTGACCGTTGCGAGATCGTCGAGCGAGATCATGTTCTCTACAGCAACGAGCAGTGTCATGATCTTCGTCATTGAAGCGGGGAATATCCGCTCATCCGCTTCCTTCTGTGCGATGATCTTATGAGTGTTGAGATCGATCAGAATTGCATTTGTGCTCGCGATCTCGACGTCCATTTCAACTGTGCTGTCGGTCGGCTGAGCATAGACCGAGGCGACCTCCGTTTCGGGCAGAGTGACGGTTTCGGAATCGGCACCGGATGTCGGCTCTGATGTGTCCGCGCTTGAGGGAGTGTTTTCGCCTGTTGTGACGGACGGCTCTGTAGCAGTCTCTGAATCGCGCAGCTTCTTTACCAGCTTTGCTGCGCCGAATACCAGCAGGAGGCTCAGCGCCAGAGCAAGAAATACCACAAAGAAAAGAATAAAGCCCTGCTTACGCTTCCTTTTTGCGGCGTATGAGCTTTGGTAGTGCTTGTGCTTTACGGTTTCGGGATTGTATTTCTGAATGCGCTCGAGCTCCTCCTTTTGCGCATTGGAGTACTGCCGCACTCTTTGCTTTGTTCCCTTCGTATCTACGGGGTGGGGAAGTGCGCTCCTTCCCGCAGGATGCTGTTGCGGAGCACGGGCAGGACCCGAGGACGGGGATCTGCCGGGCTGAGGCGCAGGACGCCTTCTCGGTTGATTTGAATTTGTATTCATATATGCAGTTCCGTTTCTGAAAAATGATATAGACCGTTAAATTATAAAACCCCGCCGATCGGGGAGGTCATATATATTATAGTACAAATGTGCTGTTGTGTCAACACGATATATGTCAATTGAATTATAAAATGTTTTGCATATCAAATGATGAATAGAGTACAAGCTCGCTTATGGCGCGCTCTGCCATAAGCCGCCCCTTTGTGTATTCTGCCTCGGAGCTTGACAATACGGAAGCATTCAGGATCAATACTGCATTATCGACACATTCTATCATATGCATAGGCGCACCTGCGGCAAAATACATGCGGTGCTCTTCCCATGAGTCGGTGAATGCATATACGCCCTCAAGGTCATCGGCTCCCGTAATTGCATTAAGCTCTCCGAGAAGCTCATCTGCTCTTGATTGCACGCCAAAGAAGTTAAGGATGACAAGCACGGTTATTGCTATCATAATGACAGCCGAGATCATGATCATTTTCATTTGTTCTTTTTCCTGCCGTTTTTGTAAATAATACTAATTTTGTTATCATCATCCGACGTCATAAGAAACACATTTTCAGGCTTCACCTTTTGCTTTTTTAGAAAATGACGGAGCCTCTCTTCGGTCATGCCCAATTGATAGAGCGAATCTTCCTTTATATGACCGTCTACAATTATCGCCTGAGCGATGCCGTGTTCCTTCACCTTGACTCCGGCATCCTGCGGAGTAAGAGGAGAGAGGTGCGCTTTTGTCAGTACACTGATCTGACCGTTAGGCTCAAGCATGGCGTAATACACGTCATCAGGATCAAACACCCCCTTCAGCCTGAGCTCGCTCATCAACTCTTCTACCGAGATGCGTGCATTCTCAAGCTCTCCTGCATCGATCCTTCCTTTTGAGATAAGAATGCTCGGTTTGCCTGCGAGAAGCTTTTTTACAGCTTCGCTTTTAGTACACGCAAAGGAAAGCGTGATCTCGAGCGTTATTATTATCAAAAGAGGTATCAAGGCGGTCGATAGGGGAATGTCGGTGTTTTCTATCGGTACAGAAACTATCTCGGAAAGTATCAGAGTGCTGACAAATTCCGACAATTCAAGCTCTCCGACCTGGCGCTTTCCCATGATCTTCAATACAATAAGGAGTGAAAAGTAAATGATCAGCGTACGTACCGCGACTGTTATCATGCTTCATCCCCGCTTCTTTGTGCATTTTTGCTGATTGCAATAGAATTATATGTAAAAAAGTTGATTATTACGCAAAAATATAAGAAAAAGCAAAAAACTTTATAAAAATCTATTGACAATTGGTAGCAAAGATGATATACTAACAAAGCTGCGCAAAAGCGGGGGAAGATACCGAAGAGGCAGGAGTCTCGGGGGAAAGAATTGAAAAAAACTTTTCAAAAAAGTATTGACAAACGCGGAAGGCTGCGGTATAATAGTCAGGCTGTGCAGAAGAGCACAGCGTAGGTCATTGAAAATTGAACAACAAGACGAGAGATGAAACACAAAGAACGATGCATTGATGTAT
>JAZMZS010000075.1:0-4015 GCA_045586105.1 Eubacteriales bacterium
ATATTTTTTCTGAAATGTAAATAGCAAAATACAAAATATAATGCCGGTGCTCCGCAACACGCACAAAAAATGATTTTTGCAATACTATCTGTGTTTTTGCATAGACTTAGGCGTATATTTGATGGTATATTTGAAATGTACAATAACATCGATCCCGAAAAAGGGATACAGTTGCGGAGGCAAAAAATGAAAATGACAAATACCGAGGCGTTCGTGCGCGGGTGGGTAGATGCAGGACGCGCAGGGGATGTTGCCCTGACACTCGGAGACAAAGGCGGAGAGCTATACCGCTTTTTCTATTCCTCGAGAGGAGAGGTGCAGAACGGCACCACCCTCTATGATATGATGTCAGTGTCAAAGATAATGGCAACGACTCCGCTCTTTTTTATGGCTATGGACGAGGGACTTGTGTCCCCCGATGACGCGCTCGGAAAATATTTTCCCGAGGCCCCCGCGGACAAACGCTCTCTTCCCTTGTGGATGCTGCTCTCGCATCAGTCCGGGATCCTGAGATACGTCAATCCCGAGTATTACCCCCCTCACAGAAGAGCCGAGTGTGTTGCTTTCCAGCTCGGACATCCTCTCGCATTTGAGCCGGGAAAGGATTATTTCTATTCCTGCAGTGCATTCATCATACTCGGATTTTTGCTCGAAAGAGTGTACAACAAGCCCCTCGACAGACTGTTCGATGACAGGATAGTAAGACCGCTCGGGCTGAAGAATACCTCCTTTACCCCGCACGAGGACGAGAATATCGTCAGCTGCACGAGAAAGCCCTACGAGGGAGACAACAAGTGCTCGGATGACAACAACCGCCGCCTCTTTGGTGTTTCGGGAAATGCGGGCGTTTTCTCCTGCATCGACGATATGGCGGTGTTCGCGCGCTCGCTTCTTCACAGGCATGCGCCCCTTATCAGCGAAGAGACCTTCAATATCGGTGCGCGCGACTATACCCCGCATCTGTCTATCGGCAGGGGGCTCGGCTACGTTTACGTAGACTCCCGCTATAAGCAGGGCGGAGGCTTTTATTCGGACGGAACGGTAGGACATACGGGCTTTTCGGGCACCGAATGCTTCGCGGACTTTGCGCGCGGACTCAGCGTGGTATCTCTTTCGAATACCGCAAAGCACGCCGCTATGAGAAAAAAAGACTGCTCGGCTGAATGCGCCGCATTCAGAGAAGGGCTCCACCGCGCCATGATGCTCGATATCGACGGGAGCAAATGCAGATGAATAACAAACAGAGAAAAAGAATAGCCGTCTGCAACGCGGTGATCGTCATACTTGCGGCGGCATTGACGGGCTTCTTTATATGGGGCGTAGTGTCAGGAGAAGCTTCCCTTTCCAAGACCTTACCCCGAATGTTGGTCACTCTGATCTCTTGTGTGATTGCATTGATCAAGATCAATGGCGGAGCAAACAGGCGCTTGAGCCTCGATCATATCGAGCAGGCGTATCGGGAAGAGATCGGTGACGCCTTCATTCCGAGACCCATGCTCAGAAAAAAGCTGTTATGTGCTATCCGCCTCTATAACGAGTCAAACTACTCCAAAGCCATGAAGTACCTTTCAGACCTTGTAAAGCGGGCAGAGGGGGCAGAGGAATATACGGCTGTTATGCTCTTTGTTGCATTGTGCTTTACCGATGCGGGATTATACCCTCAAGCTGTCGAAGCGTACGAGAGGGTACTTGATGCAGAACCGTCTAAGGTCATCGCACATTCCAACCTCGGGATCCTGTATGCCGAAATGGGCGAATATGACAAGGCGCTTGAGTCCTACAATATGGCGATAGCCTATGACCGCGGGCATTACTACGCATATTCCAACCGCGCCAACTGTTATTTCAAGATGGGCGAGGATGCTCTTGCTGTCGAGGATGCCTTGCGCGCGCTTGAGATAAAGAATAACGGCAGAGAGGCGGCGGGACTTCTTTATGTGCTGTATTCCCTTTCGGGAGATACCGAAAACAGAGATAAATACTGTCGTATTGCCGTAAGCGCGGGTGCATCGCGAGAGGCACTTGACCTTGCCGTTGAGAGCTACAGCTCCGAGCGTATACGCCCGGACGATCCCGACATCGTAGATACTGAAGAATAATATTTGCAAGATAAAAATATCCAAAAAAGGAGAAAAAACATGAAAAAGAGACTTACGGCACTATTTTTGTGCGCGCTTATGCTCGTGCCCGCTATGGCAGGCTGCTCGGGCGGCGGTGCACAGACCGAACCCGGAACAGAAGCGGAAACAGAGGCACAGACCGAGGCTGTCGAGACTGTAGCGCTTCCCGAGGGAATGAACTATGACGGCGCGAGATTTTCCGTGCTCACGGCAGGTAACGTCGCATACAACGACTTTAACTACGATGAGGACAGCGCAGGCGTGAACGTTGTGTCCGAGGCACAGTACCGCAGACTTGTGCTTATGGAAGAGAAGTACGGTGTCAAGGTCGAGTCGGAGAGAAAGCAGAACGGCTCCTCTTACGGAAACGGCCCGGGATACCAGTCGCTTGCAGTGGCGGTTTCTTCGGAAATGGATACCTATCACCTCGGTATCATCGGCGGCTATGACGTTGCCGCTCTTGCGAGAAACAACTATCTTTATGATATGAACTCGCTCAAGTGGGTCGATACCTCCAAGAGCTGGTGGGATCAGAATGCGAACAAGGATCTCTCGATAAACGGACTTCTTCTGTTTACAAACGGCGCCCTGACGGCGGCTTATTCCGAGTCTACCTTCGCATTTTACTTCAACAAGGACCTCGCCAAGGAATATCTTTCCGACGAGCAGAACCCCTATCAGCTTGTCCGTGACGGCAAGTGGACGGTAGATAAACTGGGCGAGCTTTCGCGCCTCGTATCCGAGGATCTGGATGGAAACGATATTATCGACTACAAGGACCGCTTCGGCATTTACACATGGGATGATTCGATGATAGGAATGGTCGAGGCGGCAGGCACCAAGATATGCACCGTAGTCAAGGACGGAAGCGTATTCCTCACCCTTAATTCGGATGCTACGCTCAATATGATAACTGCATATGCGGACTTTGCTTATGACGGCAAATATGCGCTTCCTTACCAGGCAGAAATGAGAGCGGGCAACATGACCGCCGACACCGTTTACGGCTCATGGGGAGAGGGCAAGGCGCTGTTCTGGGCTTCCTCTACCAACAACCTCTCGAGAATACGCTCGCTCGACGGCGATTTCGGTATCCTTCCTTACCCCAAGCTCACCGAGGATCAGGATAGATACTATTCTACTATCGCACCCTACAACTCACAGTTTATCTGCGTTCCTCTTTATCTTGAGGATGCGGAATTTGTAGGTGCAGTTACCGAGGCTCTTGCATACCACGGCAAGGAGCTCGTTACTCCCGCAGTCTACGAAAAGACGCTTAAGGGAATGTATGCGAGAGACGAGGAGAGCTATGATATGCTCGATGTTATCTTCAATTCCTACGGCTATGACTTCGGACTTTATTACAGGATCGGAGGAAGCTCGAGCGGCGGCTATACCGATATGCTTCTCAATCTTCTCCGCAACAAGAGCACCGCATTTGTCTCGGGCTACGAGTCGAGAGTAAATACCGCAGAGCAGGAGCTCAGCGAGCTTAATGCGAACTTCAAGGATCTTATCAAGTACTGGGAGACCCAGCGTTAAGGAGAGGCTATGACCGTGATTTCAGAGAAGAAGACCGCAGTACGTCTGTGCGCGCTTGCCCTTGCGGCTTTGATGGTCATGACGGGCTGCGGACAGACCCCCTCCGTGACGACGGGGGCTGCAGACACGCCCGTGACCGAGCCTGTCACCGATGCCGAAACGGGTGAGGAGGCTCCGGGGGAGCTTCCGCCTCCCGATGCTGCATATTCATCGGACAAATATTACATCATATCAAAGGCGGAATACATAGACAGGACCACCTCGGGCTTTCTCGGACAGCTTGCGGGATTCCTTTCGGGGCATGAGTTTGCACAGAGCACCGAGGGCAAGTGTGCCGTCGGAATGCCAGACAG
>JAZMZS010000076.1:0-16258 GCA_045586105.1 Eubacteriales bacterium
TATGCAATAGATGCGGTTGCCCGAGCGGATGATATCGTCGTACTCGCGGCCGTTTACGTCCTCGGGACCTGCTATCGTTGAGAGGAAGTTGAACATTTCCATCGCGTGCATTCCGCGAAAGCTCGTATAATCCGTGTAATCCTCAAGCGACCAGGTCGGGTGGTTATAGGTAACGAAATATCCTCGCTCTCTTCCCTTCTGCATCATGTAGCTGATGCATTCTCCCGTATGGTCGCGCTCGAAGTCCTCGTCCTTGCCGTCACGCACGACCTTGTCGCGGTAGTTCTGCATATTTCCAAAGACGTATTTTTCGTTATGGTAAAAGGGCGTTACGACGTTTTCGGGATCAAGCGCGATATAGCACATATGGCAGGTCTTGCGGTATATTCTGTCGATGCCCGGCTGAGGAACGTCAAGCTCGGTGCCGTTGAGCACGACGAAGCTTTCGTCAGACAGCTCGTGGTGGTGCGGAACGAGCAGGCAATGGTCTGTTATGGCGAGGATAGAATAGCCTTCCTCGCGGTACATCTCCTTCAGCTCCTCGGGGGTACGCTTTCCGTCCGAGCAGGTAGAATGGCAATGGAGATTTGCTTTATAATATTTGCCCTCGGGCAACAAATTCTTTCTCATTATTTTTTCTTTCCCTTCAACAATACTGCTATTGCCGCGGCTGCAGCCGCTATAACTACGAGCGAAACCGCAAGAATGGCTATCTCGGTCGAGCTCATGCCTTTATCCGAGCTCGGGGCAGGGGTGCTGTCATCTGCAGAGGAGGTCTCTGCGGGATCGTTTGAAACGGTGCCGCTATCCTCGGGTGCCGAGTCGGTTTCGGCGGGTGTGCTCTGCTCGGGCTCGGGGAGAAGCTCTCCCGTATATTTCGGAACGGTCAGCGTAAACTGGCTCGTGCTCATGTAGTACTGCTTTTTGACCGTGGAATAATTCTCGACGGTAATATGCTCTCCGTCCTCGGAGAAATAGAGCATGGCGATCATTCCCGTCGCTCCCTGCGCCGAATCCACGCCCTGCGGGTCGATCAAAAACTGCGTTACGGTATTGCCGTGCACGCCCTTGGTCTGGGTCGCGATAATATCGTCGCAGGGATCGTGTCCCGACAGCACGAGGAATATGTTTTCATGCTGAGATATGAACTTATCCCACATCTGGTCGCCGTTGTTCTTTTTACCGTCGTTTGCACCCGACGCATTCGGGGGACAAACGTCACCCACGTCAAGGGTGGTTCCGTCCCTGAAAAGGTACGCGTGCGTCGAAATAATAACGCGGTGCTCGGGGTGCTCCTTTATTACGTTTGCCGCCCAGTTGAGCACGACGTCCGAAGCGCCGTAGTCAAGGGTGATATTCAGATACGGAACTCCGCCCGCAACGAACTCACGCCAGGTATTTTCGATCTTACCCGGAGCATAGCTGCCGCCGATGCTCTCTTTGTACTCGGCGGTTCCGAGATAGGAATTGTAGTTTGCGCTTCCGTCGTGGTTTCCGCGGACGAGCGAATACGGCACCTTGCCGTCAAGCCTTGAGATCTGGTTCTTTGCGCAAAGCCACTCGGCGGCGGTATTCTTGTCGGTGATATCACCGAGACCGAAGACGTACTTTATCTTCTTTTCATCTTGGTTATCAAGTATCCAATCGTAAATGGACGAGAGCTTTTCGGGATCATTGTAGACGACCTTCTGCGTATCGCCTATCACGCACATTGAATAAGCGTAATCCCCTACGGGCTCCTTCGTGTCTATCCAGGTCTGAAGCGACTCTATCCTGTAGCCGCCCGAGGAAAGATCCTTTACACTATCCCCGCCTATCTCAAAATAAGCGATCGCCTCGGAGGCGGACGCGCTGCCCTTTGCGTCGGACGCGATCTGTGCCGCGCTTCTCACGGTTGAATAAACGGATACCGAGCTTATCCTGCCCTTGAAATACTGTCCGTTGCCCGAGCGGTAATCCGCACCGAGCAAAAACGGCTTGGAGAGGCATTCGGGGTCGGCGTTCATCTTTATATTCTTCGTTTCGGCAAGCTTGCCGTCGATATAGCAGTAAGCCGTGCTGTTCTTCATATCGCAGGCAACGGCAACGTGTGCGTATTTTCCCGTTCTTACGTCGCAGGAGAAGGTAACGTCGTACACGCCCTGATCCTTATCCACGAAATACATTCTCGGTCTGCCGTTTTTATGTATCTCGAAGTTTATCGACGGACGTGCCTTGGAGCCCTGGTAATTACCGAAAACGACGCCCGCGCGTCCCGAAACGCTCTTGGGCACGTACACCCACGCTTCGTAGGTAAGCGGGATCTCGGAGAACACTCTGTCCGTGCGGTTAAGCTCGGTAGCGGCAAAGTCCATTCCGTCATCCGTCTTATACTCCGCACTCACGAGCACAACGGGAAAGCACAGCAGAGCACAAACGAACAGACAAACGACCCTGACAAGTCTTTTTTTCATTTCGGCACCCCATATCATATAAAGAATTTTTTGCCAAGTGATTCACGCAGGGGCTTACATACCGCCAGAACGATAAAGGCGATTCCGATAAGCCCAAGCGCTCCCGCGGGATAAAGCGACCACAAAAAGAAGCTGCGCCATCCGAAGGTTATATTGATAAAGAACTCGATGAGCATACACGCCCCGCCAAGCGAGAACATCAACCCGCCCCAGATATACAGTCTTCCTCTGCGAAGATATCTGAACAGCGCCGTGGCGGCGGTGCATATCACAAGAAATGTCCCGCACACGGGAAATGCAAGAGACAAAAACCAATCCTGTCCGAAATATTCGTTTATATAGAGAAGATACCCGCCCGCAAGAGCGAAATCTATCGGCACGAAGATCACGGGGTTCGGTCTGTCAAACCAGAGAGGCAGCACCGTTGTAGCGTAAAACAGGGCTATGCCGAGATTGGCTATTCCCGACCAGGTCACGCCGGGGCTTATCTTTATATCCACTATCAGAAGCACGATAACCGGAATAACGCATATCAGGCTGAGCAGAAAGACGATTCCCTTTCGCGAAAATTGCTTTTTCGGATCGTGAACGTCGGGATAGGGGGACGGTGTGTGCTTGATATAAATATCGGGGTGATAGACTGCCGTGCCGCAAAGCGGACAGCTCTTTTCGCTGTCGGCAAGCTCCACGCCGCATTTGATACAGTACATAACTCGGTTCCTTTCTTTCGTTAAACGCGATCGATCTCAGCCTCAAGAGAAGCGTTGTTCGACTCGACGAGGATCTTTATTCCCTGCTCACGCAACACCTCAAAGAACGCTCTTTCGAGATACGGCTCCTCACACTTGCGCAGGAAATTTATATACAGTGTCCCGTCATATGACAGCATCCCGCAGTTATACGAGGTCGTTGCCTGAGCGCCGAGAACGAAGTCCATGCGCTTGACGTATTTCTTCATCTGCTCGGGAAGCTGTACGTTTCCGAGATTAGAGAGCGAAAGGCAGGACTTTTTCTCTCCTACGGCGTTATAAACCGCCTTCATGGCTATATTCTTGAGAAAAAGCGGAAGTATCTTTATCAGCACCGACCTTTCGCTGTTGACGTTGGTGGTGATGCGGGAGCGCATCTCCTTTTCGGTGATCGACAGCTTCATCTGATGGTGTACGCTCGCCACGATCTCGTCAAAATCCCACTCTCCGAGGCGCTGATTGATCTCGGGCGTTACGTAAAGCGCAAAATTGCGCACCGACTTCGATCCGAAAAAGGGGCGGAGATTTACGGGAATAAGGACCTTTACCGCCTTGTATCTTTTCGGATCCTTTACGTGCTCGCGCTGAATATTGCATATAGCCGCCATCATAACAGCACATATATACGCCGTCAGCGTCGCTCCGTGCTCCTTTGCCTTTTTTATAACCTCCGACGCATCTGCCATCATGGTGGTGGCGTGTCGGTAATCGCCTCTGATAAGGGTACCCGGAAGCTTATAGGCATCCGTTTCCGCACGGCTCTTCGGCACGTCGGACGCATGGCGAAGGAAGCTGTCCTCGAGCTCCTCCGCACTCGGAGGCTCAAGCCTGTCGAGCACACCGCATTCGCTCTTGATAGAGAGAGAATACTTCTGCTGCAGATACTCCGCAACGAGGCTCTTTAAAAATATCATACCGCCCGTGCCGTCTGTCAGCGCGTGGAAATATTCGCACGCAACGCGGTTCTTATATACTATAACGCGAAGCGCCCCGCTCTTTATCTGCTTATCGCTCATGCGTGCTATCGGATAGCATTTCTCATCCGCAATTTCGGGAGCGGAGGGCATCTCCTCAAGATAATACCAGAACGCCCCTCGGCGCATCCTTACGGCAATAGACGGAAAGCGCCTTGCCGTCACGTCGAGCGCCGACTGGATCACGCTCCTGTCGATATCCTCGTTGAGGGTAGCCGAAATACGGAAGACGTTTGACCAATTACGCCTGCGCGCGGCGGGATATATCTTTGCCGCATTGTCAAGACGCATCCAGCGGAGCTTTCTCTCGTAAGGAAGTATTCTGTGCAAAAAGGCGTCTATAGCGGTAAAATCGCTTCTGTTTTCCTTCAGGTTAAAAAGAACGTAGCCGTGCCACATTCCCTCTCTGACGACAAGCTCGCTCTCGCATCCCGACTCGAGCAGCTTCTCGTGCATTCGGGTGGAGTCTCCGAGCATTATCTCGTCCCCACCGACGAAAATGAGCGAGGGGGGCATCCCGTGCAGATCCCCAAACAGCGGGGACACGAGAGGATCCGTTCTGTCGCTCGTATAGCTGTCGGCAAAGTAGGAGAGCTTCTCGCGCGTCATCGACGGGTCGATCCTTTCGTTGTCCGTATAGGACTGCGAGCTTGCGGTAAGATCCGTCCAGGGGGATATTCCGATAATTCCACAGGGACAGGGGAGGTTCCTTGCTCTTAACATCATGCACAGCGCATAGCACATTCCGCCTCCCGCACTGTCGCCCGACAGAATGATCCTATCGTGGCGGATCCCCTCGGAGAGCATGAACTTATATGCCTCAAGCGCATCCTCGAGCGCCGCGGGATAGGGGTTTTCCGGAGCTAATCTGTAAGCTATGCAAAATACCTTCATTCCCGTTTCAGCCGCAAGCACCGACCCGAAGCCCAGCGAATACTCAAGGCTGCCGCAGGTATATCCGCCTCCGTGAAGATACAGTATGGCGCCGTCGCGTCTCTGGTCGTTCGGCGTTATCCACGCCGCCTTGAAGTTGGAGAAATTCTTAAAGGAAAGCGAGACCTCCTTACGGCGGGTATAGCGCATAAGCTCGCCGAGCTTGTCCTGACCGCGTCTTGCCACGTCAAGAGAAGCCCCCATGAGTAGGGGGCGGATCGCCGCCATTTGCTTTTTTATAAACTTACCGCTAACTGCCATAATAGTACCCGTATACGTGCGTGGTTTTTTAATTTGCGTCTTTTTAATTATACAATATTTTGCTTTCGGTGTCAATAAAATCACCAAATCAAGTTGAAATACCGTCCCGATAATGTTATACTATAAATACGTTATGCTAAAGAATCAATAAAAAGCAGGATGGATCTATGAAAAAACTTACTCAACTGCTCGAGGGGCTTGAATATTCGTGCGTCAGCGATATTTCCGGGCTGTGCGTGGATTTCGTTACGAGCGACTCGAGAAAGGCTGCCGAGGACACTCTTTTTATTGCGATAAAGGGAGCCGTATCCGACGGACATAATTATATCGACATGGCATACAGAAACGGATGCAGGATCTTTCTCTGTCAGAGAAAGCCCGACGACCTGTACGAGGACGCCTTCTATATCTATACCGAGAACACGAGAAGGGCGCTTGCACTCGCATCCGCGGCGTTCTATTCCCACCCCGCAAAAAAGCTCAGGATCATCGGACTTACGGGAACAAAGGGCAAGACGACCACGGCGTATCTCATCTATTCCCTGCTCCGTGCATCAGGTAAGAATGCCGCTTATATAGGCTCGAACGGTATCGACTACGGTGACGTTCACCTTGACACGGCAAACACTACGCCCGAGAGCTGTGAATTGCACTATCAATTCTCACGCATGGTAGAGGCGGGAGTCAGGTACGTAGCACTTGAGGTTTCAAGCCAGGCCGTTTATCTTGACAGGATCTACGGCATCGAATTCGACACGGTCGTGTTCACTAACCTCGCTCCCGACCACATAGGCGGTGCAGAGCACCCCACCTTTGAGCATTACAGAGACTGCAAGAGATCTCTGTTCTTTGACTACAAGGCAAAAAACATGGTCTACAACGCAGACGACGAGGCAAGCGCGTATATGGTAAATCCCGCACTTGCGCTCTACCCCATCTCCACCGAGGGAAAGGGAAGCTTCAACGCGTGCGATATCGAGCCGTTTTCGGATGACGGCGTGCTCGGCATCAGCTTCAGCATGAATACGCAGAGCCGCACCTACAAGGTAAGGACCCGCACTCCCGGATACTTCTCCTCCTACAACGCCATGTGCGCCATAGTCTGCGCAAAGCTCTGCGGAGTGAGCTTCTCCGAATCCACCAAAAGCATGGCAGATATATCCGTTCTCGGCAGATTCGAATGCGTGGACGCAGCGCGGGACAGAGTATTTCTTATCGACTACGCACACAACGGCTTTTCGCTGCGTGCGGTGCTCGAAGCACTCAAGAGCTACCCGCACAACCGTCTCGTCTGTCTCTACGGCTCGGTCGGAGGAAGGACTGTCGGCAGACGTGCGGAGCTGGGTACGGTCGCGTGCGAGCTGTGCGATCTTTCTATCATTACCTCGGACAACCCCGACTACGAGCCGCCCGAGAGCGTGATCGACGATATTGCCGCCGAATACGACAAGCGCCAAAGCTCGGCGTACGTCAGGATCGCCGACCGCGAGGAGGCGATAGAATACGCCGTCAAGCACTCCGAGGCAGGGGATATTATTCTCCTCGCAGGAAAGGGACACGAAAATTATCAGCTCGTTGAGGGACGGAAGATACCGTTCTGCGAGCGTGAGCTCGTGCTCAAATACTCAGCACTTCACCTCGCTTCCGCAAAGATCGGGACAAGCGCGCTCACGTAATAACTATTCTGCGAAAAAAGGACACTTATCTGCAAAGATACCCCGCTCTTATTGACTTTTAGCCGAGCTCGGCTTATGATTAAAACAGAAAAAATACTTACATCAAAGGAGATACACTGATGAGAAAGGTTAAAATAGCACAGATAGGCACAAGCGTCAACAGCCACGGAAATCAGATCTGGAGATCTATCACCAAGCAGTCTGACATATTCGACGTTGTAGGCTACGCACTCCCCGAGGGCGAGCGTGAGAAGTTCCCGAAGAATCTGGCAGGCTTCGAGGGTTACCGTGAAATGACGGTAGAGGAAATACTCTCCGATCCCGAGATAGAGGCAGTCACCATCGAGACCGAGGAGGTCTATCTTACAAAATACGCACAGATGGCGGCAGAGGCAGGCAAGCAGATCCACCAGGAAAAGCCGGGCGGGATCGTTCTTGCCGACTTTGAAAAGCTCATCGACACCGTAAAGGAAAAAGGACTTATCTTCCACCTCGGTTATATGTACCGCTACAACCCCTACGTTGCAGAGACCATCCGCAAGGTAAAGGCAGGGGAGCTCGGCGACATATTCTCGGTTGAAGCGCAGATGAACGGAGCGCACCCCGTAGTTCCGAGACAGTGGCTCGAAGCATTCCCCGGCGGTATGATGTTCTTCCTCGGATGCCATCTCGTTGACCTTATCATGCAGATCATGGGCGAGCCCAAGAACGTAATTCCCTACAGCCGTACCACAGGTACGAGAGGCATCACCTCGTGCGATCTCGGTATGTCCGTGTTTGAGTACGAAAAGGGTATTGCGTTTGCTAAGACCTCAGCAAACGAGCTCGGCGGCTTTATCAGACGTAACCTCGTGGTATCCGGAACCGAGGGAAGCATCGTTCTTCAGCCTCTCGAGAATCCCTGCCCCGGCGGTCAGAACACCATCATGAGAGAATACCACGATCCTAAGAAGTTCTCCTCCGAGGTAGAGTCCACCGCTTGCGAGCCGTTTGACCGCTACGACGGAATGATGGCTGCGTTCGCTTCCTACGTCAGAGGCGAAAAGGAAAATCCTTACACCTACGACTACGAGCTTGCTCTCTATAAAAACGTCCTCCGCGCCTGCGGCATAGAGGCGTAAGCGCATACGTAAAGCTACCTGAAAGGTCTCCGCAAAGCTGCGGAGACCTTTTTTTCAAAAAGCTATTGACAAACTCACTCTAACGTGTTAGAGTATAGATGTACTCTAACGCATTAGAGAAAGGAGCGGATATTATGAACACACCGAAGATATTTGAAAGTGAATACCGTTTTTGCCTTATACTGTGGGAAAACGAGCCGATCAAAAGCAGCGACCTCGTCGCGCTTTGCAGAGAGCGGCTCGGATGGAAGCCGACTACGACCTACACGGTCATCAAGCGGCTGTCGGAGCGGGGCGTTTTGAAAAACGAAAGCACGATAGTATCCTCACTCGTAACGAAGGAGCAGGCGCAAGCGGCAGAGATCGACGAAATGGTAGAAAAGACCTTCGGAGGCTCGCTACCCGCTTTCATTGCGGCATTTGCAAAGCACAAGAAAATGTCAGATGAGGAGCTTGACGAGGTTCAGGCGATGATCGACCGTTACAGACGGGAAAGCACGAAGGGAGACGAGTGATGACCGAAGCATTCTTGGCGGTTTTCAATGCGAGCATATCGGCAAGCTACGTTCTGCTCGCGGTATTGCTCGTACGGCTCTTGCTAAAAAAAGCGCCGAAGTGGATCACCGTTCTCGCGTGGGGATTGGTCGGGGTACGCCTGTTATTCCCGTTTTCGATCGAAAGCGTACTAAGCCTCATTCCAAGCTCCGAGGTAGTAAGCCCAAGCATAATGACGGACAAGGTACCCGCCATCGACTCGGGAATACCTATAGTAAACGAAACGTTGAACCCCATCATCGGTGAGTCCTTCTCTCCCGCTGTCGGCGACAGCGCAAATCCCCTCGGGGTATGGATACCCGTCATCGGCGTTATATGGCTCATAGGTGTGATAGGCATGCTTATATACACCGCCGTCAGCTACGCAAGCCTGAAGCGCAGGATAGGCTGTGCCGTGCTTCTGCGTGAGAATATCTATCAAAGCGAACGCGTCACTTCCCCTTTCATACTCGGCATCATAAAGCCTAAGATTTATATACCATTCCGCATGACCGAGCTTGAAGCGGAGCACGTGATCTCGCACGAAAAAGCTCATTTAAAAAGGAAGGATCACCTGTGGAAGCCGCTCGGGTTTCTGCTTCTTGCCCTGCATTGGTTCAATCCCTTGATGTGGCTCGGATACGTGCTTCTTTGCCGTGATATTGAGCTTGCGTGCGACGAAAAGGTTATACGGGAGCTTGACCCTGACGCAAGAGCGGATTATTCCGAGGTGCTTCTCAGCTACGGTGTCGGCAGAAAAAGCATCTCCGCTTGTCCTGTTGCATTTGGGGAGGTCAGCGTAAAAAGCCGTGTAAAGTCCGTGCTGAATTACAAAAAGCCCGCATTCTGGCTCGTCGTTGCAGGTGTGATCGCGTGTATTGCGGTAGCTGTGTTCTTTCTGACAGACCCACCCGCCGACAAGGATACGGAGCTTGGCGTTATTCCCGACACTCGGGAGACACTAACCGAATACGATGGTGTTTACGCAACCTTGAAATCCGTCGATACGAACGCAGGCGGGCACAAGGTATTTAACGTGATCATTCACAATGACACGGACAAGCGGATCACCTACGGAGAGATATACGGCATAGAACGCAAAGACGGCGAAGAATGGACGGATACGGTACGCAGTGACGTCGCTTTCCTCGCTATAGGCATATATCTCCCTCCGCACGAAAGCGTAAACAAGTCTTATTCGACGCAAGAATTTGATATATCCAAGCCCGGTACGTACCGTCTGGCAATTCCCTTTTCGGTAGAGGAAGGCGGAAAGCATACTCAGTATCACACGTATATTGAATTTGACGTTGCTTCGGTGTCCGATGTTGGCGGTGCGGATAAGCCCGAGAATACGTACACAGGTCAGCTGTACTTTCAAGAGGAAGAAAAAAACAAGTTCCTCAGAATAACCGATCAGGGTTGTGACATAGACAATGTCAGAATAAATGTAAAGTCAGTACGTTTTGAGGACGGGAACGTAGTATTCGACATCGAATGGATCAACTCTTCGCCTGATAAGCTCGTAATAGGTCCCGATTTCAAAGTTTACAAATATGATGACCAAGAACACCCCATCGAGCTTAAGCACAACAACGTCTGGCGTTATAATGAAATCAGTATAAGCGGTACAACCGAAGGCGAACAATCGTATGATCTCGGCGAGCATTTCACCGTGACCAAAGACGGTCCCTACCGCTTTGAGGCTCACGGTGCTTGGGTGGAATTTTGGATATCTGCAAGAGATGAATTCGATTCTGCGCTGTTTGATATTGACGGAGACGGAACAAAAGAATTATGTACTGTTAACAGTGCCAATCTGAGCGGCTTGGTCGATGTTAAGAATCTATACATTATAGAAAATGACACAGGAATTATAAAATACATCAGTTCTCCGCTCTGGCTCAAAACAGCAAACCTAAAAACGGAAGAGCACGGAGCTCTACAAATTCACGGTGTTACAAGCGGCACTTACCCGGAGACTGTTTACTATGATGTCTCTTTAAAAGATGGTAATTTACTTCTCAATGAGACAGGTGATTGGTTACTCAGACCCATAATCCCTTCTTTTCCGGAATCACATGAAAAACACGTATTAACAGAGCAACGTATAGAAACGTACGTTGTTGAAAACAACAGCCAATGGGGACGATATATATATCACCGTGTTTTCAGAACATGCCATGATTGCGGCATAACGGTAGAAGCAACGGAACACTATCGCTGTAGAAACAACAACACCGATTGTGAGGGCGGATGCTTGAGCGGTCGGTCATATTAAGGAGTATATGCTATGAAAAAAATTGCAGCAGCGTTTTTCTTCTTGTTTTTTGGTTACTTTGCTCTTTCTCTCGAAAACCTTCTCGGAGATAGTATTTTTTCGATATTCATGTTCTCGCCGTTCATAGGCATTCCCTTTGCGATTTGGGGAGCATTTGAGCATAAAAAGTAAGTTAAGCAAATGAAAATAATATAAAACCAACGTGTTCATTTATAGAAAGCACGTCGTTCATTTGTATCCGATGTGCGGACAATGATGTTTTCGCTTCGCTCACGGCTAAATTAAATTCTCTTCAGCTGCCGAGGCAATTTAGCTGACCGCAGGTCAATTTAGCTCCTCGGGGAATTTAGCTCGTCGCAAGACGAATTTAGCTGAAAAAAGCATCCTTTCGGATGCTTTTTTCTGGTGGGCCAACAGGGACATCGCCCCGCTCTGCGGAGCGGGCGGGGTCGGCTCTGCTCTTTTTAGCTGCAAAAACAGAGCAGCTTATTTTGCTCCATTCCCCTGCTCCGTTTTCTTCTTCGCAGTATTGATAGAAGAAATCAGCATACGACGGATCGAACCACAATTGTTTTGCAATTTTCTATACTCTTCATTAGAAATATAACCGGTTCTGTTCAACAATTCGAGCCAATATTCAGACTCATAACACTCTTTAAGAGCAATCTGCATTTTTGAAATAAAATCGGGAGTTCCGTGACCATATTTTGATTCATGAATATTTGCCCCGATAGATGTTCCTGAACGTAACAATTGATTCGTCAATACGGATTCTCTCCTTGTTTCTTTTATAGTTTTACAAAGATTAATTATTTCCACCGCAAAATCTTTTGCTTTATCAAGCATAATACTCTCTGCCATATCTAATCTCCTTATTTTCTTAGCTAAATTACTCCGCTCTCGCTCCGTAGCTAAATGTGCATCGCTCTGCTCGCAAGCTAAATCGTTCGCTCATGCTCACGGCTAAATTAAATTCTCCTTCAGCTGCCGTAGGCAATTTAGCTGACCGCAGGTCAATTTAGCTCCCTCGGGGAATTTAGCTCGTCGCAAGACGAATTTAGCTGAAAAAAGCATCCTTTCGGATGCTTTTTTCTGGTGGGCCAACAGGGACATCGCCCCGCTCTGCGGAGCGGGCGGGGTCGGCTCTGACAGCCATTTAGGCTGTCATTCACTCCCGACCCGTTCGAGCCCCTTTCTACGATACCCCATCAAAACTAAAAGCACACCTAACGGTGTGCTTTTAGTTTTGGTGGGCCAACAGGGACTCGAACCCCGGACCGACCGGTTATGAGCCGGTAGCTCTAACCAACTGAGCTATTGGCCCGCATTACGCGGTGTGCTTTTTCGCAACGAAAGTATTATAGCACACCGCGCTCGGCTTGTCAATACGTTTTTTTAATTTTCCTTCTTTTTTGATTTTACGCCAAAGAAGACGCCGACACCGCCCGCCGCAAGAACGCAAGCTGCAACTATCACAACTGCCAAAGCATTGCCTTTTCCATCTGTATTCGGTGCAGTATCGGTAACGGCATCCGTATCCGCACCGGGTCTGTTGATGATAGGATTGTTCTGAGCTTCATCCTTTTCGGTAAAACCGCTGATCTTTTTCGCAAGAGGCATGGGATTTGCGCTGATCTTGTATTCCGTAGCTAATGGAGCGGGGTGTCCCGATCCGTTTCCTATCGATACTCCGTCTGCTTCAACATATATACGCTCGACGAAGAGATATCGTCCTCCCTGCGCATCCTTACCGAGGTAACCGTGGTACGCTACGTAATAATCACCGTTATGATCCTTGAAGTATGAGCCATGTCCGCAGCCGTTGACCTCGTCCGAGAGTGAAAGGATCGGTTTGGGGTTCTTCTTCCAGCTTGCGGGGTCAAGCGGGTCTCCGCCAAGGTACTTAAGATATCCGAGAGCATAGTACTTTGTCCAGTAACCGGATCCTGTATACATTATGTACACTTCTCCGTTATCTCCGTAGACCGCACTTGCACCTTCTATTACCTTAGGATACCAGCCTCCGGAAATACTGTCCTGACCGTAGCCGTGACACTCCCAATCGTATTCGGGAACTGCAAGCGTCACGGGTGTGCCCTTGTAGCTCCAGGGGGTATCTATCTCGGCTATGCAAAGCTTCTGATGGTATTCGGGCGTTCCTCTGTTAACGCTTCTGATAAATGTCATATAGGTCTTGCCGTTTACAACGAGCTTGGAATATCCGCCGTTAGTTCCGATGCTGTCAAGCTCGGGGTAATCGGGGAATACTATCTTCTCGGGTTTGTTCCGCTCACCCGTGATGGGATTTACCCAATCACCGAAGAAGTCGTCACCGTTCTTGCACTTAAGCACGTGTGCGCGGCGTGTGCCCGATTCTCCGTGGTCGTAAGCTATAAAGAGATACCAGCCCGCATTCTGCTCGCCTACCTCTTCAACCGAGAAATAGTGTATCTCGGGTGACCACATATCCTCGCCCTCGGTAGGATCTATAACTACCGTCTCCGCACTCGTCGTGATATCCCCTATATTGGTGACCTTCGTAAGTATTATTTTCTTTCCCGTAGTATGAGTGTAATAATAGTATCCCCCATGGTAGAATATCCAGGGGTCGGGGGCATTCGGGTCAACGGGATTTTGGAAGGTCTTGACTCCCGTTTCCTCCTTGTTTATATCGATCTTATCCGATATATGAATGGAGCTCGACATGCTTCCGAGAAATTTCTCCGTGCCTAGAATATCGGTAACCGACGAGAAATCACCGCCGTTCAGCTCAAGTCTGTAGTATCCGTTGATAGTAGTGTTTTTATGACGTGCGGGTGCTATCGACTGATAAAACTCTCCGCCGTTGATAGTGAGGTTAACGTCGTAGTCTGCCTTATACGGGCTTGCTCCGTCCTCGTACACAGCATACAACCCCTGCAGGAACTTACCGCCGTTGATGGTAGCGGTTATCTTTCCGTTGACGTGTCCTCTTGACGAAAGAACAACGTATCTGTGGAAAACTCCTCCGTTGACAGTCAGGTTAAGGTCTACATCATCGTTGTAGAGTCCTTTATCGGTAGAACCGCCGCGAACTATTCCCCAGTCACCGCTCGAGACGGTAACGTCACCCTTCTTTGTCAGTATCTTGTCATCTCTTCCTCCGGCAATATTGATATAAGCCGTGTTGGAATTTGTAAGTGCGGTATTGACCTCATCGCCTATAACGAGCTTGTGCGACATAGCATAAATATAAGTCGATCCTTGTCCGACAGACAGCTCCACCTTCTCAAAGACCGTCTCTCCTCCGAGATAAAGGCTCTCTCCGAAGACGATGCATGCACCCGAGCTTCTGTAATCCCGGTCAGAGCCTACTGATGTTATCGTAACAGGATATGAATATTCATCAAGCACCAGTTTTTCGGAGATAGTATACGTACCGAGTATAACGATGCTTCCCTTTCCTCCGAGTGCCTTTACTGCATCGTTGAGGCTGCCCATCGGCGCATCGGGACTGACGCCGTTACCCGTGCCGTTGTCGGATACGTAGATAATGTTACCGTTCTTGGTTTCGCCGAACCTTTCCTTGACAGAGGCGAGCTTGCGCTCATCCACCTCGCTTCCTACAAGAAGCACGCATCCCGCCTTTTCGGGAATGCTCTCGGCCTTGACCTCCTTACCGAAGGTTGCGTGCGAAACGTTAAAGAACAGGCTCTTCTCCGCTCCGTTAAGCACGAGCTCCTCTATCTCTCCGCCGAGCACCTTGACCGACATTTCGCTAAACGAGCCTTTTCGGCAGGTGTTCACAGCCGTGACCTTTCCGCTGCTGACCGATATCGCTCCGTATCCGAACTTTCCGTCTCTCTCGGAAAGAGTTAAGCTATCAACCGATGCCCCTCCAAGATTTACAGAAGCATCTATACCATCAGCAGAAGACTCTCCGCCTATTGCAACAACACTCTTAAACGTTCCTCCGTTTAAAGTAAGATCTACGTTACCGGCAGAAGCTTTCGCACCCGTTCCTACGACAGATATCCCGCCTTCGGTCTTTACCGTTGAAGAAAGTTCAAGAGACTTACAGCATGCGTAAAGCACAGCGTCTCCGTTTGCCTTGATCTTAATATTCTCAAATACTGTATCCGACTCAAAATAGTACTTGCCGGCATCCATAATTACAGCCGCATCACCGTCAATACCCGCAACCGTAACCCTGCCGTTGTACTTTGCGAGGCTTTCTGTAGTAAGATCGCACTTGACCTGACCCGAGACGATCACTCTTCCGCCGCCCTCGGTCAGCTTTGTGTAAGCCGCACAAAGACTACCTAGTGCAGATGCCTGTGAGCTTCCGTCTCCTTTGCCGTTTTGGGCAACGTAGATGCAGGTAGTATTTACCGTCTCGTCGAAGATCTCGCCGAGCTGCTTGATATAAGCGTCCGTGCAGATAAGTGCATTATAGTTGACCGTTTGCTTTGCGTTGTTCTTCTCTGCCATTTTGAGAAGCTCGTCGCTCTTGTACGTGACCGATATCTTCTCGGGGAGAGCACCGATAAGGTTGACTGTAGCATTTCCTATTACGTTGTTTACGTCGAGCTTAGTAACCTTACCGCCATTGATATTGACGGTTGCATCACCGTACAGTCTTCTCGTAACGTCACCCGCAGTTCGGAGATCATCGACCTCACCGCCGTTTATATTTATCACAGCATCCATTCCCGCATGGTTAGCGTGAGTTCCTCCGCACAGAATGCCTACCTTGCCTCCGTTTATTGTGACATTAGAGGTGCCGGTATGATACATGACACCCTTACCCTTGGTCTTTGAAAGTCCGATAAGAAGATATACCTCACCGCTGTTGACCGTAATATTCGAATCTCGGTCAACTATTTCTATCTGCTTCTCGTCGGGAGACAAGAAGCCTCCGATAACTCTGAGGTTGCTGCGCTCCCCCGAATACTCGACCTTAAACCCATTATCAAGCACGATGGGATTGAACTGGCAGACAATGGATATCTCGGCATCATTTTTCAGCGTTATGTCGGTAAAGACCGTGCTTCCGTTCATTCTGTAGGTAGCCTTAGCGCTGTTGATAAGCTTACCGCCGTATTCCTTGCCGTTGTATTTTGAGGTAAGTGTGACCGTGCCCTTATGCTCGGGAGCAGTATAATCTCCCTCAAGTATCAGATCGGACATAACAACGATCGTACCGCCATCCTTCAACTTGCCGTAAGCGGCATCGAGCGTTTTTACGGGAGAAGCGGCATCGGCACCGTTGTTTGTATCCTTGCCGTTTACGCTGT
>JAZMZS010000077.1:0-15460 GCA_045586105.1 Eubacteriales bacterium
CGCAGGACACAACATCATTTGCGTGGCACACGCAACATCATTTGAGCTTTAGCTCAACATCATTGTCCGCTTGCGGACACAAATGAACGATGTTGCACTTCGCGCAAATGATGTGCTTCGCAATGATGTGGGCTTGCGCCCGACGATGTTACGGCTTTGCCGTAAACGCTTGACCTCCTCGCCACGGTTATGCTATACTAAACTCGGAAGGACGGTGTTGCAGCGTGAAATACATGACCAAAGAATGGTATGAATTGTGCCAATTGGCAGGCAGACCGCCTTTCGATGCGGCATTGCAAGCTTACGTGAACAGTGTTCAAAAAGCCTACGCGCGCGAATACGAAAGATCCTTTTCCTGCCCTCCCCGATTTATGAATGCTATAGCCGAGCTTCACGATCACGACGTCGTATCCGCAGGCTTCGATGGAAGCGACTATATTATAGTCATGGATGATGGCGGGTGCAGCACCGAAGGGAGTGTTCGGCTCGTATTAAAAAACGCCGTTCTGGAAAAGCAAGATTTTGACGGACAAGACTTGGGGTGGTGCTACGCGGAGCTATACCCTGCGCAAAGAGGATATGAATTGCACGTGTTGTTTTATGAATACGGTTCCGATAAAACGTATGAATTGACCGCGGAATGCGAAAACGTTGAAATAACGAATACGAAAGATATTATATAACCACAAAAAGGCGGTGTGGATATGTTTAAGAAAACATTTATACTTTTTATTTTGCTCTTCATATTGGCAATGCTTGCGGGATGCAGCGATACCGACGCCCGGACTTTGAGTGAGGAGGAAAAAGCGGCGCTTTCAAGCGGCAGCTTCACATCCGATGCATTTTTTGAAGTGAACGAGGGCGATAAGCTCACGGACGGGCAGATCAGGGAGGTCATCTCCGGCATTCCTTCCGACAAATACGAATCCTACCCCGACACACACAATATCCCTCTCTCAGCAACGCTTTACAAGGACGGTAAGGAGATACCGTTGGAGATAGATGATCCAAGACTGATCGGGCTTGTAAATTTCTTTAACAACTGTGTTTATCATTCAAAATGCTCTTACGTTCAAAGTCTGTTGTCCTTGGATCATCTTGAAGAAAAAGTTTTCGGTAATGATTTCAGACTTGAACTGAAATACACACCGAGCAGCGATACGGGTCCCTCGGCTTACGGAACCTGCACCACGGGGTGTGACACGATTATTATAACAGACAAATTCACTTTGATAGCACACGACCTTCCCGGTTACGAGGGTCAAGAGAAGCAATACCCTTTCCTCGCCGTAGGATACAGCCCGCTTTATAACGATTACTCGTGGCTTGATCTTTTCGGATTTTGATCTTGTGTAAGAACGACGCACCTCGAAGAGGCTGTTTGCTTTGAAGCACTTTTAAAGACGAAAAAGAGCTGTCTCAAATGTCAAAACCGCATTTGAGACGGCTCCTTTTTATTTGCGTCCGCAGGATACAACGTTATTTCGAATGAATCGGGAACTTCATTGTGCACTCACGGACACAAACGATGTGATGCTTCACATTGACTCACCGTCGGTTTTATGCTATACTAAACTCAGAAAGGCGGTGCTGTGATGGGATCTTGGTATGACGAGTATAAAGAACTTGATCCGTATAACGGAAGGATATCGTTTGTTTCGGAAGATGACGAAGACATGATCGAGATCCGATACAAAGACGGAATGTTGATCGACGTAGGCTACATCGAGCGTTTGAATTCCTATGTGATCACGGTAGTATCGAGTGACACCGAAGAAGGTTGGAAGGATCCTTTAGAGCAGATCACGGTCAACAACAGATCGGAATTATCAGATACGATCCAAGACACTATATGTAAATATCGTCAAATGGATTATCCGACGTTTCTATCCGAGCTTATCACGCCCGTACTGCCGTTTCTTCGTGGGCTTAAGGAGTCCCGAAAGAAGCTCGGGATAGGTGCCGCAGGTATCGTTATCATGCTGTGTACAGTGCGGGGAATAGTGCAAAAAATTTGGCAAGGATCGTTTTGGAACGGTTTTTTATATCAGCTTGCATTGCTTTTTGCAGTTTTCATCATTTCCTCTTTTATGTACTTCTTGATGAAAAAGGCTCCAAGTGCAGGTTCTTTTATTCTCGGAACATTTATAATCCTCGGTATTGCTTTTTTGCTTGGGGTCATTTTACTGGTCATACTTTTGCTTTTGAATTCGTTTTTGCACTTTTGGTTTTGATCGGAGATCACTTTTTTCCGAAACGAGCCTACGGGGTAGCTTTGGATGCATTTTTGCGTTTGAGGCTGCCCGTTTCTTATATCCATCCCAATATTGACTTTTTCTGCCTTTTTTGGTAAAATCGAAGGGTAGCTTGAACGCTCACGGAGGAAGGTATTTTTATGCTGAAGAAGAAATGGTTTTTGTACCTGACCGAGTTTTTCTCGGGAATGTCGGTAATGGCGATAGAGCTCGGCGCGAGCCGTCTTCTGGCACCCTATTTTTCGTCCTCGCAGATAGTATGGACGATCATCATCGGCGCTATCATGATCGCGATGGCACTCGGAAACGTCTGGGGAGGACGCTTGGCTGACAAGAACCCCTCACCCGACAGGATGTATTTCCGCATTCTGATCGTCGCGGTATGGACGGCGGCGATCCCCTTTCTCGGAAAGTACGTGATAGCGGGCGTTTCTCTTGCGCTTGCGCTTCTCGTGGGACAGAACTTCCTGATATGGGCGTCGCTCGTATCCTGTCTTTTGCTGTTCGTATTTCCTCTTATGCTGCTCGGCAGCGTCTCTCCCGCGCTCGTCAAATACGCCGTGCACAGCCTTGACGAGAACGGAAGGACGGTAGGAGAGCTCAACGCCCTCAATACCATCGGCTCCATCATCGGAACCTTTACCCCGACCTTTATCACGATACCTCTCGTCGGAACCTCGTGGACGTTTATCATATTTGCCGTTATACTGCTCGTTATCGCAGGCGCGTATTTTATCAGCGCACGGGTAAAGCTGATAAAGCTTTCGGTGATGGTAGCGCTCGTCGCACTCTTCTCGGTGCTCGCCTCGGTGAACACCTTTGCCTTCTGGCGCGGGGATGCGGATCTTTACGAGGACGAGTCTATATACAACTACCTGCAGGTCACCGAGGATGAAGACGAGGTGGTGCTTTCCACAAACGTCCTCTTCGGAGTGCAGTCTATAACGAAAAAGAACGGCGGCCTCACGGGGCTTTATTACGATTACGCGCTGGCGGCGCCCTATATGGCTGGAGTTACCGAAAAGGACGAGCTTCGCGTGCTGATCCTCGGGATGGGCAGCGGCACCTACGCTTCGCAGTGCTACCGCTATTTTGATAATACCGTGATGACGGGGGTCGAGATAGACGAAAAGATAATCGACCTTGCATACGACCGCTTCGGGCTGCCGCGTGACGGGCGTATCGAATGCGTAGAGTTTGACGGGCGCGCGTATCTGCGCGGAGCGGGAGAGTACGACGTAATCATGGTCGACGCCTACCGCGACGTTACGATCCCCTTTCAGATGTCGAGCGCCGAATTCTTCTCCGAGGTGCGCGGGCATCTTGCCGAGGACGGCGTGATGGTAGTCAATCTCAATATGTATTCCTCGACCGAGGGCTCTATCGACAAGTATATCTGCGATACCGTGGCTTCGGTGTTCGATAGCGTTTTCGTAGCCGACAGAGGTACGAACCGTATCGTGTTCGCATCGGGAGACGATACCGTTGCGGAGCGCTTCAGAAGCACTTATCCGAAGGAGGACCACCCGCTCGCGCTCATCCTCTCGCAGGTGGATATCGACCTTACACCGTACGTCGGAGGGGAGCTTATCCTGACCGACGATAAAGCACCCGTTGAGCTTCTCGGAATGCAGGTCATAGACGAAATGATCTCGGGCGAGCTTGCTTATTATAAGGAAGCCTTCCGCGATATGTCGCTCTCCGAGATGCTCGATATGCTGCAGTAATGACCGTAAACAAGGAATAAAAAAATGAAAAAAGAAGCCCTCACATTCAAAAACGTAAAACGTGATCTTGACAGAATGGCTTACAGCCGAATGTCGTCTGCCGAGGATCACAGACTCGGATATATAATTCCCGCCGTGCTGCTTGCCGTAATTCTCGCCGTAGTATTCAAAAGCGTCGTTGTCACGCTTCTGTTGGCGGCGTTTGCGGCGTATCATACGGTTTACTTTGTAATAGCATGCCGCAAGTACAAAGAAAGCCGCAAAGCCTTGGAGGAAGCCGTCGAACGCGCGGATATCTCGATATCCGTCGAAAAGCTCAGCCATATTGCGGAGGAGACCGTGTACGAGCCCCATCAAACAGGCGTAAGACGGAATGAATATAAGACCGTACGACATTTCTATTTTGAAGCGGGCGGCAGCTGGCGCGTCCCCGACGTTTATCGCCACTACGAATGGAGCAGCGAGTATTATCTCACTACCAAGGGACTCGATAATATCTCTATCAAGGGCGACGAGTTTTATTATATATCCCTGCAGGGCTTCGGTGACGTCGCGTATATATACCCCTGCAAATTCTTCACACTCGACGACCACCTGAGAGAGAAGAAGAGCCGATCGGATCAATAAAGAAAAGCACCGCCACCCTACGCTCAGTCCGCAGGATAGCAGATCGGCAAAGGATAACTGACGAAGCACCGTCCGAAAGGTATCGTTTATGGAAACAGTATTGTACGAATTCTATTTTGACTATGGGAAAGCATCGGTAAGCTTTTTCGTGTTGTTTTTGGGTGTCGCATTCTTATTTTGTGACGAATTGATCGGAAAGCAGTCTGCGTCAGGATACGGCGGTGAAGCAGGTATGCATTATGACGTGATCACAAAGGATGCTATGCCAAAGCCGATCAGGATCATTTTTCGATGTGTGGGCATTTTTTGCATCATATTATCTTTTGCCGTTCTGTGCGGGTTTACAGCGGAGTATAAAGAGTATAAAAACGTCTTGGAAACGGATAACGCATTTGTTGTAGAGGGATACGTGGAGAAGTTCCGTCCGTATGACGGGATCCGTAAGGAGCAGGAGAGCTTCGAGATCAACGGCGTGCGCTTCAAATATTCGGAGGGAGACATGACCAACGGATACAAGGTCACGGCTGAACGGGGCGGTGTTATCCGAGGTAACGGTCAGCATTTGAAAATAAAGTATACCGTAGACGATATGGGTGAAAACGTTATCTTATATATTGCCGGGCTCGAGTGAAATATAAATGAACTGTAAATAGAAAACACCACGAAAGGTAGCAGTGATATGTTGCTTCTGAATTACGATTTGCATGATATACATTTTATATTAACAATGGTGCGGTTTATGCCGGCAGCTCCGTACAATGAAAGGATCATAGAATCGGTACTTGAGGTTTTAACAGCTCCGCAAACAGACGATACGATAGATGATAACATTATTCGGAAAAAGCTGAGGACAGTAGAATCTCTCCTAAAAGACGATTTTCCGTGGGTATATGTCGATAATATATATACATATGGCATAAGGATCATCAAGGACGATGCCTGCTACATAATTCTTACCAACGGATTTAAAAAGATGCTTGAATCAGTATCTTTGGGAGAGCTTCAGAGACTCAAGGATTTAGCAGATGCCTTGCATAACATTCCGATCATTTTTGCAGAGGGATGCAAGAATATCAAAAAGACAGCCAAGAACGAGTTTTCATATTATAACAAGACTTATAAAACGAACTTGTTCAAAGAACTGTCAAACTGAACGGTTGGAGGAGATAAAAAATGGCAGAGCTTTTGTTTTTTGGCGTGCCGATAGCGGCGGTATTGTTTTTTGGAGTCAGCCTTTGGCGCTTTCTGTCGGCTAAGGGTGCAAACAAAAAAGCCCCGGGCACCTATACGGAAAAGCAGCTGGCTGCTCTGAGGCTGGTGCTCATTCTTGCGTCCGTTATAGCGGGCGTGATTTGCGTTATAGTCGTCGGCTTTATCTGCCTTATGTTTATGGCGGTAGCCTTTATGTGAGGTGACGAGGATGAAAGAACGCACGTTTTCTATAATTCTTATTGCCTTGGTTTGCGTCTGCCTCGCCCTTACGCTGGCGCATTTTGCGTACGCGGTATACGCTTACCGGCATTGCTCGATAATCTACTTTATCGGGAAGGAGCTGTGGTGATATGAGGCAGAAGAGACTGGCGCGGCAGATAGCGGTGATCCTCGTCGTACTGCTGCTCTTTGCGGGTTTTAACGTGAGTATGTACGGTCTTCTTACCCGAAGATTGTCAAACAACTTCAGCGGCGCAACGCGCGCGCAGATGGTGGACGTGGGAAGCTACCTTCCGCACGAGGAATCTTCCGACCTTCCCGAGATAGAAGCCTCGCTCAGGCTGACCGAAGAACTCCCCGTGCTTGACGGAGCGGCGGCACTCGTTCCCGTATATGCGGCGGTCATTCATAACGTGTACCCCGAGGGCTCGGTGACCTATATCGGCGGTGAATTTTCGGACGACAACTACTACGGCGAGAACTTCGCTCCCGACAGCGCGATGCAATACAAAAACACCGTCCGAGGCTACAAGGCGATCGTTGACGGTGAGACGGATATTCTGTTTTGCGCGCGCCCCTCGGAGGAGCAGAAGCGCTACGCCGAGGAGTCGGGTGTGGAGCTTGTGTACGTTCCCGTAGGGCTTGAGGGCTTTGTCTTTTTCGTCAATGAAAATAATCCCGTGGACAGCTTGACCTCGGAGCAGATACGAAGGATATATTCGGGAGAATACAAAAACTGGTCGGAGGTCGGCGGTGCCGACCGCATTATCAATCCCGTAACGAGGCTCAAGGGAAGCGGAAGCCAGACTACGTTTGAGGCGTTTATGGGAGAGGTCGGGATCGGAAGAAAATCCCTCCTCGCTATCACGGGCGGCTCAATCGGCTTTTCCTTCCGTTATTATATGGACGGTATTGTGGAAAACGGTTCGGTAAAGATGCTGTCCGTAGACGGTGTCTACCCGAGCGCCGAGAATATCCGCGCGGGCAGCTACCCCATAGTCGCGCAGTTCTACGCAATTTACAGAGCCGATAACGAAAACGCCAATATCCCCGTTTTGATAGAATGGCTCCTCTCCGATGAAGGGCAGACGCTGATCGAGCAGACGGGATACGTCAGGATAAAGTAGAGCATAAAGACAAGCCATGCGAGTGGCGTTTGCCCTCCCCGGTGGGGGAAGGGGGGACCGTGGTACACGGTGGATGAGGTCGCTCCGTAAGGAGGTATGATAAAAACCCAAAGAGGCACAAGCAGACGGAAGGAGCCTACGAGAGAAACGATCATTTGAAAGCACTTCACCCTCGCACTCTCCTTCAGTTACCTACGGTGACAGCTCCTCTCGGAGGGAGCCTCATTTGAGCGATACTATCCCTTTCCGTTCAGATTCTTCAATACGGCTACGTTTTGCGAATGTTCTCCAAAACCGAACGAATATTCCGCCTGTATTTACCTACGAATGTTATTTTGATATAATCAAAGTGCAAAGGAGACAGTGTAAAAATGACAAAACCGAAAACGTTAAATCCGCTTTGGATAGCCATCATAATCGTTGTTATTGTATTGTTACCGGCAATTCTGATGTTTTCATTGAGCTTGTTTGCGTGGTCGGCAATCTTTATAGGTGGTTGGCTTTCTCCCGATCCGCCAAAGCCCGAGGTGACTTATGCCGAATTTCCTTTTGAAATCGTATATACAGTAGAAGGTGAAACCGTAACGGTAAACGATATTTATGTTTGCGAATACGTCGGTGTCGGTTGGGACGAAGGTCGGGGTAAGTACAGACAATGGAAGGGGTATATAAAAAGCTCAGGAGAAGATGATCTTATATTGCTTGAAGACGAGAATTATAAATTAGCCTGCTCAGTAGGTGATTCCGGCTATTATATGAGCGATCCGTCAATGCCGACTGAGAAGTTTACCCCTCATGTTTATTACATAAGATCACACAAATCCGACATTGTTTCATTGGGTACGATGGATATAGAACAGCTGAAGGAGCAGTACAAAATAAAGCTTATAAGCTGGAAGTTATCCAGTCCCATTCAAAATTCTTTTGAGTAAACTTGACAGTTGTTAATATCTGACTGCATTGTCAGAGTAGGAGAAGATCTATGAAAAAAATATCAATTGCAGCATCGATCATATTATCTTTGATCTACGTTGCGAGTTATCTTGCAAATGTTTCGGAGCTTGTCAGTCTGCACACGGATGATCAGCTGTTTATTCCGATCATTGTGATGCTGATCTCGGTCTTGCTTGTGGTTGTTATGGCGATCATAAACAAGGTTAAAGTGGTAGATAGAAAAATGTATATTATCCCCGCGGCGTTTTTTGCAGCTTCGGTGCTTACATTAGCGGTCGGATATTATACTCCCTGCGCACATTGCTCGATATAAGCTGTGAGGTTCAAAAATGAAACAAACGAAAAATCCCCTTACCCGACAAGAGATCGTGTGCTCGGCGATAGGCTCAAATGCACTTTGCCGTGCATACTTCAAATACGAAACAGGCTCCCGCTTTTTGTTTCCGCTCAAAGCAAGCGGCAAGCTGTTTCTTTGTGCCGAGGAGGACGATTTTATTCTCAACGGCTTTTCGGTTCGGCGCTTTTTCGATATGAGGGATATAGCCGAGGAAAGGGGCAGGTATTCCGATATAGTGAAAGCGGAGGGCATATCCGATAACATTACAATTCCCGATATTGATATCGATGATTGGAGAAGCACGTTCTTGTCTCTGCAAAGCATGGATGAAATCATCATAGTCGAAAGGGAAAGCAGGGAAGAATCCGAGTGCGAGTTCGCTATCGGCAAGATTGAGAAGGTGTACCGAGATAAAGTTGCTTTCCGTGATTTTGACAGCGAGTGCGTATGGAGCAAAGAACCGTTGACTATCCCGTTTTCGAGGATAACCTCCGTAACTATCGGATCAAGGTATTCCGAGGTCTACTCGAAGTATCTTTGAGAGCGTTATAAACTGTTTTAGTATGAGGTAAACCAAAATGAAACAAACGAAAAATCCCCTTACCCGACAGGAGATAGAGAGGGAGCTTTACGCCCTTAACAAAGCAGACATCCGTGCAGCTGCTGTAATGCTGGGCGTAACGATTCTTGTATTAGCACCTATAGCTGTGATTATAACCCTGGTAACCGTGGGCGAAACGGGACATTTTGCTATAAAAGCGGCGATCATAATTATCACCGACGGGCTGTGCCTTGCGCCTGTTGTGGTTATGTCTATCGGTGTGATACACGCATTTACCGACAGAAAGCTTTTGCAAAACGGCGGCTTTGACATAGTTACGAGGGAATTGCAAAGCAAGGAAGAGAAGATAGTGGGACGTCACGTGGAGAGATTCTTTCATTTTCAGGGATTTCATCCGACTACTGTGGGAACTACCACCTATCAGCTCGCAGATCAAGGTGACGAGTATTACATAGTTCACTATAAAAGAAAGCATTTTATCAAGCTGCTCTATTCTGCAAAGATGTACGATCTTAAGGAAAACCAAGTATAAAGGAGCACCGTTGTGAACAGAGACTTTGTAAAAGAATTTGTCACAGCGCACAAGGAAGAGGCGTTCAAGCTTCTTTTTGACCTGTGCGCTATCCCCGCACCCTCGCATTTTGAGCGCGCGCGTGCGGAGTATTGCAAAAAATGGCTTGAATCGGTCGGTGCCGAGGGCGTGTATATCGACTCGGCTGACAACGTGATCTTCCCCTGCGGCTGTGAAGGGAAGAACAGCATCACCGTGCTTGCGGCGCACCTTGACACGGTCTTTCCCGACAGAGAGCCGATGCCGTACTATGACGACGGCGAGAGGATACATTCCCCCGGCGTTGCCGACGATACGGCGAGCGCAGTCGTGCTTTTACTCTGTGCAAAGTATTTTGTCGAGCATTCCCCCGAGTGTAAAAACGGCATAATGTTCGTTTTCAATTCCTGTGAGGAAGGTCTCGGAGATCTTAAGGGAATGAGAAGGCTCTTCTCGGATATGGGAGACAGGATCGGCAGATTCATCACCTTCGATTCACAGCTTGATATCGTATGCGACCGATGTGTCGGATCGCACCGCTACGAGGTGAAGGTAACGACCGAGGGCGGGCATTCCTTCGGCAACTTCGGCAGAAAGAACGCAATAGCCGTTCTCTCTGAGATCGTCGGCGAGATATACAAGCTTGAAGTTCCGAAAAAAGAAGGGACCCGCACCACATACAACGTCGGTACGGTCTCGGGCGGAACCTCGGTGAACACTATCGCGCAGAGTGCCTGTATGCTCTGCGAATACCGCTCGGACGACCTCGAATGCCTTGAATATATGAAGGAGCGCTTCGATCGGATATTCGAGAGGGCAAGAGAGGACGGCGTCGGGATCAAGGTCACGCGAGTGGGCGACAGACCCTGCGGAAATACCGAAGCAAATAAGATCGAGGAGCTTGAGAGCACCGTCATTCCCGTGATCGAGAGGATAATAGAAAAGAAGGTAAGCCGCACAAGCGGCTCTACCGATTGCAATATCCCGATGTCGCTCGGCATACCTTCGCTTTGCGTCGGCGTAAATACCTACCACGGCATACACACGAGGGAGGAATGGGTAAACAAGCGCTCGATCCTCACGGGACTTGAGATCGCAATATCTCTCGCTCTTGCTCTCGCGTGATTCGCAACGAACAGGCACCAAAATCCGACGAATATTCCGATTTTTATTGACTGACGCAGGTTTTTGTGCTAAGATTAAAAAAGGGGGATCCAGATGAGTAAAAAAAGACTGATCGTTATTCTTTTCTCCGCCGTGATCGTTGCCGCGCTTGCGGCTGCAGGCTTTGCATTATCGGTTACATCGGATGATCACATCGGTGTGACCGATATTTCGGTAAAAAAGAAAAACGCACATGAGCTTGATCTTGGGCTCTCTTATGCATTTCCTACGGGTGGCTACTCTGTAAGTAATTTAAGCGATGATGACGGAGAGTATTCCGGCGACGGCAAGGGAGAGTATGACGGAGCACTCGGTAAATACAGAATAATGGTAAGATTCGGTGACGTTCGTCCGTCAAAAAAGCTCAGAGGAAAGCTTCTCGGGGTCGATTACATGGTGCGTGGGTACTTTGAGCTTAATAATGCCAACATCACCCTGAGAGGACGAATAAGATACCCCGACGCCGACCACGGATTTGTATTGTATTTGGGATCGGATACTCCCATCAGCGTCCGGGAGGAA
This sequence comes from Eubacteriales bacterium, assembly GCA_045586105.1. Lineage (GTDB taxonomy): Bacteria > Bacillota > Clostridia > Oscillospirales > CAG-272 > JAZMZS01. The sequence goes on from JAZMZS010000077.1 coordinate 11,257, forward strand.
AGCGGCGAATTGAACAAAGTGGGCGGAACCTTGAAAATACCCGTTACCTTGGGTGACGAGTAAATAAATTTTTATACAACTTTGGAGGAACTGAAAATGAAAAAAATCCTATCCCTGATCCTTTGTGCTGTTATGCTCGTATCCCTTATCGGATGCACTGCTAACAACGCAACACCCGGCAATGACGATGATGACAACGAAAATGCAAGCAACAACGCAAGCAACAAGAAGGTCGAGCTGTCCCGCGGAAAGATCGAGGGAGATACCTACAAGAGTGAATATCTCGGCCTTGAGTTTACAAAGCCTTCTTCATGGGTATTCTCGACCGACGAGGAGATAGCATCCTCTATGAACATCGGCGTTGATATGTTCGGAGATAAGTTTAAGGAAGCTGTTGAGAAGAATCCTTCTATCTACGATATGATGGTCGTTGACAGCATCACGAGAACCAATGTCAATATCTCGTATGAAAACTTAGCTAAGTCGATGTCTACCAATATCACCGAGGAGCAGTATATTGATGCAGTGAAAAAGCAGCTCGCAGAGGTATCGGGTATGACCGTAAGCTTTGACAACAAGGTAGAGAAGATCAAGCTCGGTGATAACGAGTACACAAAGGTGACCTGCACTACCACGACCTCAGGCGTTACCATGACGCAGGTCTACTATGTGCGCAAGGTAGACACTTATATGTCGGTAGTTATTGCAACCATCGTCAGTGGCTATACCGCAGCTGATATTGAGGCAATGTTCAAATAAGATCTTCCGCGGAGGAGAGAGCCTTGGCATACAAATATTCATACGACAACGAAGAACCGAAATATGAGGCACCGAAGCTGCCGACAGACAGAAGCATGTGGAAGGTCATTTTGTTCAGCTTTCTGAGCTGCGGAATATACAGTATAGCGTTCTTTGCTCCTATGGCGAACGATATCGACAAGATCGCACCAAAGCGCGACGGAACCAAGACCATGAGCTATCTGTTTGCGTTTATCGTATCCTTTTTCACTATGTCTATTGCGCTGACGGCATGGCATTATCAGATAGCATCGCGTATTGAGGAAGCTATCGATAAGCGTGATATAGACTACGACTTCGGCACGGGGGATTTCTGGGGCTGGTATCTCGCAGGATCGCTTATAGGTATAGGTCCGTTTGTATATTTACACAAGCTGTGCCGCGCGATGAATCTCCTATCCGCCGATTATAACGAAAGACCTACTATCGACTGATATAATAACGAAAAAGCACCTCGCCCGAGGTGCTTTTTTTAGTGTGTGGAATAATTGACAAAGCCTCCGCGCTGTGATACAATCGAATAAAGTGTGCGGGAGGTGAAGTGTGATATGCTGGCGGCGGTCGGTGCTTTTTTTCTTTGTAACCTTCTTTCGTATCTTGCGGGCTTTATTTTTGAGGCGCTGTTTCTCTCGGCTTTCTCGCTCGTGTATCCCTCGCATTTTGCGCATTACGCTCTGCGCTCTGCCGTAATGGCGGGAGCGTTCCCGCTTCTGTGTTATCTTATATCCTATAGAACGAGCCGCCGCTTTGCCGAGGACTGCGAAAACGGAGGCGCGTCCGAATACCAAAAAAAGCAGCTGAAGTACCTTGCCGTTCCACTTGCGACGTATGAGGTGCTTTTGATGTTGCTTCCCGACATTGCCGACATTGCTTTTGCGCCCGCCACATTTTTCTCTGAATATCTGCCTAAGTTTATCCTCCGCAGAGACCTTCTTTCCGCACGGATCGTCGGTGCGGCGGCGTATATCGCGTACGTCCTGCTCTCTCACAAGATTGCCGCGTCCACGGCACTTGGGGCTTGGCGTAAAAACGGCGGAAGAGCCAAAATAAAGCTGAACGGCAGAGCTATCCTCCGCCTATCGGGCGTGATCCTGCAGACCGCGTTTGCGGTCTATCTTGCGGCGGCGTTGGTGCTGAAGGACAAATCGGACGGGCGTGCATGGCTCGTAATGCTGTATTGCCTGCTTTTTGCCGCTGCATCCGAGCTTCTGTACGTCTTCGACGCCGTATGGTCGCTATGCTCGGACCGCTCGCCTCTCAATATTGCAAAAACGGCGGCAGCGGCTGCCTGCCCGATCCTGCTCTGCCTCGCTTACGCCGGAAGGGTAAGAGCGGCGCTTTGCTTTGCCGCCGTCGGAATACAGCTTTTGCTTGAGCTTTTCGCTTTTACAAAGGACAAATTTCTAATAAGGAGCGGACGTATGCTCGAAAAAAAGGATATACATGAATTTTTAGCTTCAAACGGAATAAAGAGCAGCGATACCGTGCTCGTTCATACCTCCTTCCGCTCACTCGGCGAGGTCGAGGGCGGGTGTGACGGCTTTATCGACGCTATGTGCGAATATCTCTCGGACGGGCTGTTCCTCGTTCCCACTCACACGTGGGCGAACGTGACGGCAGAAAGCCCGACCTTCGACGTGCGCTCGACCGAGCCCTGCATCGGTGCGCTTCCGAGAACCGCCGCAAAGAGAGAGGACGGAGTGCGCTCGCTCCATCCCACCCACTCGCTTGCTGCCTTCGGTGCGCGTGCGCGTGAGTTTGTGCGCGGGGAGGAGAATGCCCGCACCCCATGTCCCGTCGGCGGTGCGTGGTCCCGCCTCTACGACGAGAGGGCAAAGATACTGCTTATCGGTGTCGGACTTAACCGTAACACCTATATCCATGCGATAGACGAGATGATCGACCTCCCCGACAGACTTGCAGATCCCGTGACCCTGCACGTTATCGGGTACGAGGGTGAAGAATACACCTTTGAATTCAGAAAGCACGGGGAAAATACGGGCTCGGAGAACTTCGGAGTGTTTGAGAGTGCGCTTGCGGACGGAGGTGCGCTTACACACGCACGCCTCGGAGAAGCAACCGTGGGCATCTTTGACGCCGTCCGCGGGACTGAGATAATAAAGGAGCTGTGGGCAAACGCCGAGTGCGATCTTACCCGCGACGTTGAAAAAATTACCAAATAACATAAAAAGCACAGATACGCAATATGTTTTTCAAAATGGGGTTTAGTAAAAGAGACCGTCAACAATTACGTTGACGGTCTCTTTGCCGTGTTATATTTGATTTGTGACATTGCCCATGTGCGTTTGTGCATATAAACGTGATGCCGTTTTTTTTAGAAAGATAGTTTCTGTTCTCCCAATAACTCTCTTTCAAACTGCTCCTTTGCTACTTGCCATTCTTGCTCTGCTTTCTTTCTTGCCTCAAGCAACTTATCTCTTTTATCAAACAATTCGGTTGCAATTTTGACCTGTTGTTCATATTCGGGAAGAATGGCAGGAAAATTTTTCAAAAAAGCATCAGACACCCTTTGTTGTCCCGCCGAACCATTAAAAACAGCTTGAGCTATATCTAAAACAGCGTCGTTGGATAACATAGCCCAAATATATGGCATGTAAATTTCTACAGGGCTATTTTCTTTTTTTCGAATAACATGAAACTCAGTCGAACCAAATCCAATGTCAGTAGCTATTTGATCCGTTATACATGATTTTCCATTTTGCATACAAGGGGAAATTTTTGCCCAAAGCAAATCTCCTTTTTTGAATGCAGTATATCCTTTCTTGACTTCTGCAAACTTTCGCTGTTCTGGGACAAGGGTGTTATCTTTCTCTCCAACAGCTGTCATTGGAACAAAAGTTACTATATCGTCATCACGGTACCCAGATAAATCAGTAGCAGGGTTTACATCTACGTAATCTTTAAGAATGCCACGACACCAAATACTGGTTTTGTATTTTTTCATCAGTTCCATATATTTGGGGAAACGATAATTACAAAACCACTCCTTGCCGCTTATTTCTGAAGAAGATAACGTATATATACAGCAGGACAATGGATCTGAAAGATCCGGGTTGTATACACCATTGTTTTCTTTGAACTTATCAAACTCGCCAATAATATAATCAAAATTTGAGATGTCTTTTTTTCCTGCCGTATCAAAACCGATATGTTCAGGAATAGCACAGAATAATTGATAGTCAGTGTTGTCGCCGGCCGATTTCTTTCGTAAAAACAAAATTGATGATTTTACATTGGCACCAAAATGTGCAAAGGCGCACTGCGGCAAGCTCACAACTGCAAGCAGTTGGAACTTCTCCAAAATGAAATCACGGACGTATTGCATAGAGCTATTTGTCAAAATACCATCGGGCAAAACAATTGCTGCTTTGCCGATACCGGGCTT
>JAZMZS010000078.1:0-9460 GCA_045586105.1 Eubacteriales bacterium
GCACAAGCCTCACGAGCATCAGCATCCCTGACGGTGTAACAAGTATCGGTGAGGGGCCATTCGCATACTGCTCAAACCTTACGAGTATTGAGGTAGATGCAAATAATCCTGTATATCACAGTAAAAATAACTGCCTTATAAAAACTGCCGATAAAACTCTTATTTCAGGGGGGGAGAAGAGCGTTATCCCCGCAGACGGAAGTGTGACAAGCATCGGTAATGATGCATTCGAAGGCTGCACAAGCCTCACGAGCATCAGCATCCCTGACAGCGTGACAAGCATCGGAGATGATGCATTCTGTTACTGCGAAAGCCTCACGAGCATCGACATTCCAGACGGTGTGACAACCATCGGTAATTCTGCATTCCGTGGATGCACAAGCCTCACGAGTATCAGTATCCCCGACAGCATGACAAGCATCGGCTTTTCTGCATTCCGTAGCTGTGGGAGCCTTACGAGTGTTACCTTTCTTGGGGATGCACCTTTTATTGAGGATAATGCTTTCCTCGATGTAACTGCTACTGCATATTATGATCCCACGCTTGCAAGCTGGACATCTGACGTTATGCAGAACTACGGCGGCAACATCGCTTGGGTTGCGTCACAAGAAGAGTCTCCAAGGGCGGAACTGGCATCCGGTACTTCCGGTAATATCACATGGACCTTGTACGAAGACGGTGAAATGGTCATCTCCGGCACCGGAGCGATGACTAATTACAGCTCCGGCAGCAATGTCCCTTGGTATGCATACAGAAGTAATATTACTTCTGTCACAATAGAAGAAGGTGTGACAAGCATTGGTAGGTATGCATTCTATAGCTGCACAAGCCTCACGAGCATCAGTATCCCCGACGGTGTGACAAGCATCGGCGATTGGGTATTCTATTACTGCACAAGCCTCACGAGCATCAGCATCCCCGACAGTGTGACAAGCATCGGCTATCGTACATTCGAAAACTGCGAAAGCCTCACGAGCATAACTATCCCCAATAGTGTGACAAGCATCGGCAATCGTGCATTCTATTACTGCCCAAGCCTCACGAGAGTAGAAATAACTGATATAGCGGCATGGTGCAATTTTAAGTTTTCCGACTATTATTCCAATCCATTGTATTATGCAAAGAATCTGTATTTTAATGGAACTCTCGTTACAGACTTGATTATTCCCGACAGCGTGACAAGTCTCGGCAGTTATGCATTTTATAACTGTGAAAGCTTCACGAGCATAACTATCCCCAATAGTGTGACAAGCATCGGCTCTTCTGCATTCTATAACTGCGAAAGCCTCACGAGCATAACTATTCCCGACAGTGTGACGAGCATCGGCTCTTCTGCATTCTATAACTGCGAAAGCCTCACGAGCATAACTATCCCCAATAGTGTGACAAGCATCGGCAATTATGCATTCTATAACTGCAGTAGCCTCACGAGCATCGACATTCCCGACAGTGTAACGAGCATCGGCTCTTATGTATTCTATGGCTGCAGCAGCCTCACGAGCATCAACATTCCGGGCAGTGTGACGAGCATCTACTCTTCTGCATTCTATAACTGCACAAGCCTCACGAGCATCACTATCCCCGACAGTGTGACAAGCATAGGCAGTTCTGCAATCTATAACTGCACAAGCCTCACGAGAGTAGAAATAACCGATATAGCGGCATGGTGCAATATTGAGTTTTCCGACTATTCTTCCAATCCGTTATATTATGCAAAGAATCTGTATTTGAACGGCACGCTTGTTACATGGTTGACTATCCCCGATAGTGTGACGTGCATCGGCGATTATGCATTCTATAACTGTACAAGCCTCACGAGTATCAGCATTCCCGACGGTATAACGAGTATCGGCAATGGTGCATTCTGTAACTGCACAAGCCTCACGAGCATCAGCATTCCCGACAGCTTGACGAGCATCGGCTTTTCTGCATCTTATGGTTGTTCTAATCTTTGGCATGTACTGTATGGAGGCACAGAGGAGCAATGGAGCAATATCACTATTGGCTCATCCAATAGTTATTTGATCGAAGCAACACGTCATTATTCGGCTGACGGAGATGAGATAACATCTTCGGTAACCGCAGAACCGACCTGTACCTCGAGAGGAACTTTGACATACACTTGCTCAGGCTGCTCCGCTACAAAGAATGTGAGCATCAGCTCTCTCGGACATAATTGTGTGTTCTCTGAAACTGTAGCACCTACTTGTTCATCACAGGGCTATGATGCATATAACTGCATAAGATGCGGATGGAGGGATGAAATAAATTATGTAACCCCCCTTGGTCACAATAACGAGGTTGTGGAGATAGTATCAGCTACATGTGTTGATGTCGGATATACAAAATACCGTTGCCTCAGATGCGATGAGGAATATACCTCTGTCATTGCTGCTCTCGGTCACAGCTTTACCGACGGCTCGTGTACAACATGCGGTGTGCTCGAAGAGGATTTGGTTGAGTCGAAGCATAACTATGATAACAGCTGTGATATGAGCTGGACTATTACCAAGGAGGGAGCCAAGAGGATCGCAATCACCTTCTCCTCTCAGACGAAGGTGGAGAACAGATATGATTATATCTACATATATGATGGAGATGGCAATCTCATAGGAAAGTATACGGGCACCTCTCTTGCATCTGCGAGAATAGTAGTAAATTCGAGCTCCGTGAGAATACGTCTTACATCCGATTCGAGCAGCACGTATTACGGTTTTGCTTTATCTAATGTACAGGCATATTACGAGGACTGTAAACACGAAAGCACAACCCTGAAAAACGCAGTATCTGCTACTTGTACGTCAAACGGTTATACAGGAGACGTTGTGTGCGACGAGTGTCAACTGATAATCACTGCAGGTGAGAGCATTCCTGCTTTCGGTCATGACTACACAGAAAGTGACACCTGCGCCAACTGCTCTGCATTTATTTGGGTATACTCCGTTTCAAATAACAAGGTTACCGTAGCAGGGCACAAAGATCCGACAGGAGACCTTATTATTCCTTCTACCATTCAAGGTTATCCCGTTACAAGCATCGGCGGTAATGCTTTCTATAACTGCAGTAGCCTCACGAGCATCAACATCCCCGACAGTGTGACGAGCATCGGCTCTTCTGCATTCTATGGCTGCCGCGGTCTCACGAGCATCAGCATCCCCGACAGTGTGACGAGCATCGGCTCTTCTGCATTCTATGGCTGCCGCGGTCTCACGAGCATCAGCATCCCCGACAGTGTAACGAGCATCGGCTCTTCTGCATTCTATAATTGCACAAGCCTCACGAGCATCGAAGTAGATACAAGCAACCCGGTGTATCATAGCAAAAACAACTGTCTAATCAAAACTGCCGATAAAACTCTTGTTTTAGGTTGCAAGAACAGTGTCATTCCTGCAGACGGAAGCGTGACGAGCATCGGCTCTTCTGCATTCGAAGACTGCACAAGCCTCACGAGCATCAGTATCCCCGACGGTGTGACAAGCATCGGCAGTTATGCATTCTCATACTGCGCAAGCCTTAAGAGTATCAATATCGGCGACAGCGTGACAAGCATCGGCTCTTATGCATTCCGTGGCTGCACAAGCCTCACGAGCATAGTATTTCTCGGTAATGCTCCCGCTATAAGTTTGAACGCTTTTAATGGTACCGCTGTAACCGTTTGTTACTATTCCGCATGTGAGGGATGGACGTCTGACGTTATGCAGAGCTATGGAGGCAACATAACGTGGATTGCTTTACCGGGAGAGCCTGCTAAACTGGAAAAAACAATTTTAGCATCAGGGATTGACGGTAACATCACATGGCTTCTTTTCGATGACGGCGAATTAGTCATCTCCGGCACCGGAGCGATGACTAATTACAACTCCGGCAGCAATGTCCCTTGGTATGCATACAGAAGTAATATTACTTCTGTCACAATAGAAGAAGGTGTGACAAGCATCGGCAGAGATGCATTCTCTTCCTGCACAAGCCTCAAGAGCATCAGTATCCCAGACAGCGTGACGAGTATCGGCAATTATGCATTCGATAACTGCACAAGCCTCACGAGCATCAGCATTCCCGACGGTGTGACAAGCATCGGCAGTTATGCATTCCGTAGCTGCTCAAGCCTCACGAGCATCACCATCCCCGATAGTATGACAAGTATTGGATCCGATGCGTTCTCTTGGTGCTCGGGACTCACGAGAGTTGATATAACCGACATCGTTGCATGGTGCAATATTGTATTCGATGGACTTAATTCCAATCCGTTGGTGGTTGCGGAGAATTTGTATCTTGATGGTGCTTTGGTTACAGAGCTTACAATTCCGTCGAGTGTGACAAGTATTAACGATTATGTATTTAATGATTGCATGAGTATCACCAAGCTTATTATCAGCAACGGTGTGCAGAGAATCGGCAATTTTGCATTTGTCGGCTGTCAAAATCTTACAAGCGTTAGTATTCCCGATAGTGTAACAACCATAGACTCTTATGCATTCAATTTATGCACAAGTCTTACAAGCATCAGTATTCCCGATAGTGTCACTGAGATTCAATTTGCAGCTTTCGGAAGTTGCTCAAATCTCAAGCACGTTTATATCCCTTCGAGCGTAACCATAATCAGTATGCATGCGTTTATAGGTTGCTCTGCATTAGGCGATATAATAATTCCGGACAGTGTGACAAGTATCGGTCCGACAGCATTTAATAGTTGTCCGAACATTACGCTTCACGTGTCTTCCGGCTCTGCTGCTCATACCTATGCAGTCGAAAACGGAATAGCATTCAAGCTAAACGAGGACATTAACGGAGACGGAGAGATGTCCAACGCTGACGTGACGTTACTTGTTCGTGCAATGGCGGGCTGGAATATTGAGGGTGATACTGCTTATTCGGATATCAACTACGACGGCATCATCAACAACCGAGACATTATTGCGATCATTCAGAAGCTTGCCGGCTGGAATTGACTTACTATGCTTGGCAATTTTGACGTAGCACTATAACTCTTTGACATCATCATTCACATAAAAAAGCGAAGCAGACCCGTATAAAAAATGTACGGTGATCTGCTTCGCTTTCTTTGTTGTGTCTCCTCAGGTATGCGCGTTGTAGTGCCTTCCTCCGAGAGGGAGGTGGATTTTTGAGAAGCAAAAAGACGGAAGGAGCCTGTGAGTATTACGAGTATTTGCAAAACTCACCTACTTGAGCGTGCTCCTTCAGTCACCTGCGTTGCCGGCTTCCTCCCGGAGGAAGACTCCGCTTCGTGCGAGCATTCTTTATTAATTTATCTATCGGGATTGATTCATATACCATCGATTGCTTCTAAACGCACAATTACCTATAAAACTAAAAGAGAGAAAACGGTTTCTGCCGCTCTCTCTCATTAAATAACCTTAAATCTATACAATCACCCCGCCGCCGAGAAGCACGTCGCCGTCGTAGATAACTGCGGACTGTCCTCTTGCGGGGGCGCGTTGAGGCTCGTCGAAGTGTAGCGTCAGCGTACCGTCTCCGTTCGTTTTGACCGTACACTCGGCTGCCTTGTGTCTGTATCTGAGCTTTGCCTGAGCACGGAAGCGCTCGGGAGGAACGTCAAAGGCTGACCAATTCAGGTCTTTGACCATTACCTCTCTCTTATACAGCTCTTCGTCTTTTACGAGGAGTATCTCGTTCGTTTCGGGAATGATCCTGTCAACGTACATCGGCTCGGGTGTGACTATTCCGAGCTTTTTATGCTGACCTACCGTGTATCTGACGATGCCCTTGTGTGTACCGAGAATATTTCCGTCGGTGTCGATGAAGCTGCCGCGGTCGAAGACATCCCCCGTGTATCTTTCGATAAATCCGACGTAATTACCGTCGGGCACAAAGCATATATCCTGGCTCTCCTTTTTATTCGATACGGAAAGACCGAGCGCTTCTGCTTTTTCTCTTATCTCAGCTTTTGTGTATTCGCCGAGAGGTAAGTGAATTTGCTCTAACTGAGAGGCGGACAGGGAATACAGCACGTAGCTCTGATCCTTTGTGACGTCGTTTGCGCGCTTAAGCACGCGTCTGCCGTATTTTTCACTGTATTCTATCCTTGCATAATGCCCGGTAACTATCACGTCACAGCCGAGCTTTTTTGCATGCTCAAACAGCGCACCGAATTTCATATATCTGTTACACTCGACGCAGGGGTTAGGTGTGACACCGTTTTTATACGAATTGACGAATCTTTCGATAACCTCACGCTCGAAGCGATCCTCACAGTTATAGCTATGAAAGGGAATGCCGAGCCTTGATGCTACGCTTTGTGCATCTCTCTCATCCGTATCCGTTCCGCATGAGGTATCGTCCTCGGTAAATTTTCCATGGAGCTTTAACATTACTCCGATGCAGTCAGCGCCTTGCTCGGAGAGCATAGCCGCCGCGACCGAGGAATCAACGCCGCCGCTCATGGCAACGAGATACTTGCGCTTTGCCGTCATATCAGCCGAGACGGAGCATCTCGTCAATGCATCCGCGTGCCGCCTTGATGGTATCGGCGTCAAGAATGATCTCCTCGCCGCCCTCGCCTGCAAGGCAGTTATAAAGATCGGGAAGGGTAGTGATCTTCATATTATTGCACATAAGTTCAAGCGACAGAGGATAGAATTTCTTACCCTCGCATTCGTACTGGAGATGCTCTGCGATGCTCGTCTCCGTGCCTATGATGAATTCCTTTGCGTCGCTTTTCTTTGCGTAAGCCATGATGCCCGTCGTGCTTCCGACGTAATCAGCCATAGCCACGACCTCCGGTCTGCACTCGGGATGAACGAGCATGAGTGCATCGGGATGAGCCGCTTTTGTTGCCTCTGCCTGCGCCTTGGTTATTTTTGCATGAGTGGGGCAGCAGCCGTTATAAAGCACTATGTTCTTCTCGGGCAGCGATTCTTTTACGTAAGTGCCGAGATTGGTGTCGGGAATAAAGAGAATATTATCGTTCTCTATCTTCTTTACTATCTCAAGAGCGGATGAAGACGTAACGCAAACGTCGCACATCGTCTTCAGCGCCGCCGTAGTATTTACGTACGCAACTACGGTATAGCCCTTGTATTTTTCCTTGAGAGCGGCAAGCCCGGACGGGTCAAGCTGCTCCGCCATAGGACAGCCTGCGGTGGGATTGGCGAGATAAACGTGCTTGTCGGGGCAGAGGATCTTGCAGGTCTCCGCCATAAAGCGCACGCCGCACATGATGACGTTCTTATGCGGCGCCTTTGCCGCCTGCTCGCTCAGTCCGAACGAATCTCCTACGTAGTCGGCAACCTCAAGTATTTCTCTTGCCTGATAAGCGTGAGCGAGAATCAACGTGTCTGTCTCTTCCTTCAGCCTTCTTATCTTGTTTTGAATATCTATTATCATTTTCACGTCTCCCGTGTTAAGTTTTTTCTACGTAATATGGTATCATAATTCGATTTTTATGTCAAGAGCACGCAATGTCAAAAATCATGGAAACGGCGCTAAATATGACCTTCTCTATTGACAAGAAAGCTTTGAGGTGCTATTATAATAGAGTAAACAACTTTATATCTGCCACCGGGTAGAGTGATGTGTGAGCATTCACGGGCTTTGTCGTTAGGTCTTAGAAGACGAGCCGCGTGGGTGCTGTTTTTTTGTGAGGTAAGATAAAATGAAAAAGCTGTTTTCTACTCTTTCTGTTTTCGAGCGCTGCTTGTGGCTTGCGTGTGTTATTGCGGTCGCTTTGTCCTCTCTTTGCTTTTGGGAAGGAGACGCTCTCTCTCTTTGCGCTTCCTTGGTAGGGGTCACGGCGCTTATATTCCTTGCAAAGGGAAATTGGATAGGTCAGGTACTTACCGTAGCATTTGCCGTGCTGTACGCTATCGTTTCTTTCAGGATGAGATACTACGGAGAGATGGTGACTTATCTTGGCATGACCGCTCCTACTGCTGCTGTGGCGGCGATAGAATGGATACGCCACCCTTACGAAAAGGGAATAGACGAGGTAAGGATCGCACGCCTTACGAAAAAGAAGATATCAGCCATGATCCTGCTCGCCTCGGTCACTACCGTTGTCTTCTATTTTATCTTAAAAGCGCTTGGTAACGCCAGCCTTCCGCTGAGCACGCTGTCGGTAACGACGAGCTTTTGCGCTTCTTACCTTATGGTAGTTCGCTCTCCCTATTACGCTATAGCATACGCCGCAAACGATATAGTTTTGATCGGTCTGTGGGGCACGGCTTGTGTTACCGATATAGGTTATCTTCCCGTTGCGGTGTGCTTTTTCTGCTTTTTTGCAAACGATCTCTACGGCTTTGTCAATTGGAAAAGAATGAAGAAAAAGCAATCTGCTTAAAAGAAACGATCCCCCGCGCCTGCCGTGAATTGACGGGATCGGGGGATCGATCCTTATTTTGCGTTATTCATCTTTTCTAAGCTATCGCGCTTTATCTCTTCCTTCAGCTCCTTTGTCCACTCTGACCATTCCGAATTCTTTTGTCCGTAGACGAGATTTTCGGTGTATTCGAGAGGCAGCCAGGTCGAAATATCAGCCTCGTTATGCGAGACGAGAGCTTCGAGATTGTCGAGCGCCTTGAAAAGGCGCGCTTCGTCCGTCTCACGGGCGTTCATCTCGGAAAAGAGCTCCGTGAATTCCTTTTCGTAGCACTCGGGAAGCGTCGATATAAGAGAAGCGAGCGCCGACTGCTCCTCCTTTTCGTTTTGCTCCGTCTTGTAAAAGGAGGGAATATCACCCGTAACAGCCTCGCCGAGATCGTGTATAAGACACATTTTCACTACCTTGTCAATATCAAGGCTTGGGTACTCGTCCGCACACAACATCGCCATAACGGCAAGCCTCCACGAATGCTCAGCGACGGATTCCTGCCTTCCGCTTGACGTCCATGAATGGCGTGTGTTACATTTCAGCTTTTCTATTTTGTTGAGAAAGGAGATAAGATCTCTTTGCTTCATACTATATTTCCTTTTGTGTATAGAAATAGCAGGAAGCCGCTTCGTATTGCTTGATCAGCTTCCTGCTATTAGCTTTTTTAAGAATTACTTTATGGGATAGGTCCAGCCGTAGGTGTCCTCGCACTTGCCCCACTGAATGCCTGTGAGAGTGTCGTAGAGGAACTGAGTGGTCTTGCCTATCTCGCCGTTGTTTACGGCGTACTTCTTGCCCTTGTAGCAAAGCTCACCGATTGGTGAGATAACAGCCGCTGTACCGCAACCCCATGCTTCTTCAAGCTTGCCGTTTTTCATAGCTTCTTCGAGCTCGTCGATTGAGAGTAATCTCTCAGAAACGTTGTATCCCTCTTTACGAAGGACCTCTAAACAGCTCATACGTGTAATACCAGGCAAGATAGAACCTGAGAGCATTGGAGTAACGATTTCGCCGTCGATTTTGAACATAACGTTCATAGCGCCAACTTCTTCAATATACTTACGCTCTACACCATCAAGCCATAAAACCTGTGAGTAACCCTTCTTCTCTGCG
>JAZMZS010000079.1:0-8239 GCA_045586105.1 Eubacteriales bacterium
GGCCGTGTGGAGGAGATCATCGGCATGGAGGATCCTACCCATTACCGCAACAAGATCCAAGCGGCCTTTCGCTCAAAAAGCGGCAAGGTGGTGTCGGGGGTCTACCAGTCCGCCTCCCGCCGTATCGTGGAGGTGGAATCCTGTATGCTGGAGGACGAGTGCGCCGCGCCCATCCTTAAGACTATCCGCAAGCTCTGCGCTTCCATGAAGATCCGCCCCTATGATCTCACATCGGGACAGGGCTTTCTGCGGCACGTCTTGATTCGCAAGGGGTTTGTCAGCGGCGAGATCATGGTGGTGCTGGTGACCGTAAAAGGCGAGTTCCGCTCGGAGCGGTCCTTTATCAACGAGCTTTTGCGCCGCCATCCCGAGATCAGCACGGTCGTGCAGAATATCAACGGCACGGACACTCCGCTCTTTTTGGGCGAAGAGACGCGCGTGCTTTTCGGAGACGGATATATAACCGACAGGCTCTGCGGGCTTGAGTTCCGCATCAGCCCCCGCTCCTTTTATCAGGTGAATTCCGCGCAGACCGAGCTGCTTTATAAAAAGGCGGTCGAGCTTGCCTCGCTTACGGGTAAGGAGCGCGTCATTGACGCGTACTGCGGAACGGGCACCATCGGGCTTTGCGCCGCTTCGGGCGCAGGTGAGGTCGTCGGCGTTGAGCTGAACGCGGACGCCGTGCGCGATGCGGAGGAGAATGCAAGCCGCAACGGTATCAAAAGCGCCCGCTTCGTCTGCGCAGACGCGGGTGAATTTATGGAAGGGATGGCAGAACGCGGCGAGAGGGCGGACGTTGTGTTTACCGACCCGCCGAGAGCGGGCTGCTCAAAGAGATTTCTCGCCTCGCTCGTGAAGCTTTCCCCCGAGCGGATAGTTTACGTTTCATGTAACCCCGAAACGCTCGCACGCGACCTTTCGACTCTCACGAAAAACGGCTACGCGGTCACGTATCTGCAGGGCTTTGATATGTTTCCGTTCACGGAGCACGTGGAAAGTTTAGTTTGTCTGACGAAGCGACAATTTAAAGCGACAATTTAAAGTGATATAGAGAAGAAAACGTATGAAAAAGATCGATATTACTATGCAAGTCACCCCCTCGATGCTCGAGGATGCAAAGCAACTGAAGAGAAAGGAGCTGGAGGGGCATCTCGGCACTCACTTCGACGTGATGGCAGAGACCTTTCCGCTTGAATACACCGAGCGCTGCGGAGTGATATTCGACGTCTCCGAGGTAGGGGAGAGGGATATAGACATCTCGGACGTGGACCTTGGCAGGGTAGGCGAAGGGGCGTTCGTGCTCTTCCGCACGGGCTTTTCCGCCAGCGAGGAATACGGCACGCGCAGATACTTCGGAGAGCATCCGCAGCTTTCTGCAGCGCTGATAGACGCGCTTCTTGAGAAGAAGATATCCGTGATCGGGATCGACTTTGCGGGAGTACGCCGCGGAGAAGAGCATATTCCCACCGACAGCCGCTGTGCCGAGAGGGGCGTGTTTATTATCGAAAACCTCGTTGATCTCGACCTGCTTCCCTGCGACGGCACGCCGTTTACCGTGCATACTTATCCGATGAACATACTCGGAGTCACGGGGCTTCCCTGCCGAGTGGTGGCAGAGATCGGGGCAGAGCAACCGCTACGCGCATTCCCGTTAGTATTATTATAATCTGATCTGTGTTCGATCAAAGCATTATTACACTTTATAACAGGAGTTGTTTATCATGTTTAAGAAGATCCTCAAAATCACACTCAAAACGCTTGGATTTGCGCTCGGAGGAGCGCTGGTGCTCGCACTGCTCGTGATAGTCGGGCTGAATATTGCAAAGTTCGGCATATACAACGAGTATTATTCGATAAAAGAGGATGTTATCAAAAACCCGGGACTTTCGGACGGCTTCGTCTGCCAGGGACTGTGCGTGACCGATTCGGGAAAGGAAGTATTCTTCGTCTCGGGCTACATGAAGGATGAGGGCGCCTCGCGCATCTATGCGACAGAGGAAAACGGGACATGGTACGTTTCGCTTCACCGTAACGGCAAGCCGTACACGGGTCATGCGGGCGGAATATCCATCCTCGGTGACAGCCTGTATCTTGCCTCGGGCTCGAGGGTGTACACCATCCCGACAAGCTCGGTGCTTCAGGCAAAGAACGGTGATGTGATCGATATCGGCGAGGGCTCGAAGGTCAACAACGCGGCATCCTTCATCTATTCTGACGGCGCATATCTCTACGTCGGAGAATTTCATGACGGCGGTGCTTACGTTGTCGAGGGTCACGAAAACGAGACCGCCGAGGGCACGCATTATGCGATCTGCTCGGTATATGAGCCCGGGGAATTCGACACTCCCGTATGTGTGTATTCGATCCGCAACAAGGTGCAGGGCATCTGCTTTACTTCATTCGGAAAGGTGGTAATGTCCACCTCCTACGGGCTTGCGGATTCTCATTATTACGTATATGACAGAGAAGAGGCAACAGATTCGGGCAAGACCTTTGACGGTGCTCCTCTCTTTTACCTCGACAAGCTCGAGCGCGACCTCAAGGGTCCCGCTATGGCGGAGGGGCTGGACGAGTATAAGGGCAGGGTGATCACGCTCACCGAGTCCGCTTCGGACAAGTACATATACGGCAAGCTCTTCTTTGCCGATCGGATAGTTTCACTTGACTTCAATAAATAAAAGGTACATCCGATGAAGGAAAAACAAAAGAAAAGCGGCCCTGCCGTTTTTATGGACGTAGTGATAATTCTGATGCTGCTCACGGCGGCGGTGTGCTTCGTGCTCTATTACGCAAAATTTGCATATCACTCGGCGGTCCTATGGACGGGAATCGCCGCGTTCACGATAATCTACCACTTCAAGGGGCGGCTTATCATGGGTGAGCAGACCAAAAAATGGGGCATCCGCTACGATCATCCCTTTTTCCGTGAGCGCAAATTTGAGCGGAAGCTCTATAAGCTTCTCCGTGTGCGCGCGTGGAGAGGAAAGATCCTGACCTATGACCCTGCCGCCTTCGATGTAAAGGCACACACCTACGAGGAGATCGCCTACGCCATGTGCAAGGCGGAAACGGATCATTGGATAAACGAGCTCATCTCCCTCTCAACGCTCATATTCGGGCTGATCTGGGGGAATATGTGGATATTTGCGCTGTCCGCCGTCGTCGGAATGGCGTTTGATATGCAGTTCATTCTCGTACAGAGATATAACCGCCCGACCGTGCTGAGGCTGATAAACAGGAAAAAGTAACGGCGGTAGTAATCGAGGCTATGCTACGCTCGGTCTCGTTATCTTTACAATAAATTTGATTTTCGCATATGTGAAAAACTTTCTTCACGCTTGCGCACGCAAACATATCGCGTGCCCAAGGCACATATCGCTCCTGAGGGGAGCCTTGTTCTCCCGCTCAGATCCTTCGGTCTGGCAAACCCTCCCTCGAGGATGACAGCGGGGATGGAATATCGCTCTGCCGAAGGCAGAATTTCGCGCTCCCGAAGGGAGCATTTCACGCACCGCAGGTGCATACTTGCCCACCGCAGGTGCATTTGGAGATCGTCCGATGAAACAAAAGGCTTTTATACTTGTTATTCTCGCGGGGGTCCTGTGGGGCACGTCGGGAATATTCGTTCACTTTCTGGCGCCGCTCGGGTTTTCCAGCGTCCAGATGACAGCGATGCGCTCGGGCGTTTCCGCTGTTGTAATGGCGGTGTACGCTCTTGTGCGCGACCCTGCCGTATTCCGCATGAGAAAGCTCGAGCTGTGCATCTTCGCCCTTACTGCGGTGGGGCTGTTCGGAACGGGCAGCTGTTACTTTAT
This sequence comes from Eubacteriales bacterium, assembly GCA_045586105.1. Lineage (GTDB taxonomy): Bacteria > Bacillota > Clostridia > Oscillospirales > CAG-272 > JAZMZS01. The sequence goes on from JAZMZS010000079.1 coordinate 3,816, forward strand.
CTCTATGCAGGCAAGCTCGATATCGACGGCTGTTGTGCTCATGTACATGGCTCCGATATACGTGATGATCTTTTCTGTGCTCTTCTTCGGTGAGAGGCTGAGTGCAAAAAAGATACTGAGCGTGGTGCTTATGCTTCTCGGATGTGCGCTCGTCTCGGGTATTGCGGGAGGGGTGACGGTAAACGTCAGAGGCGTGCTGATGGGTGTTCTCTCGGGCATCTGCTACGGGCTGTACAACATTCTCACCAAGCTCTCGATGCGCAGGGGCGTTGAGCCGATAAAGGCGGCGACCGTCGTATTCATCCTCACGGCGCTGATCTCGCTCTGCTTTTGCGATCCTTGTGACCTGTGCAAAAAAGCGGCAGCGGAGCCTGCCCTTTCGATCCCGCTTATCATCGGCATCGGCGTGGTGACGTTCATTCTTCCTTATCTTCTCTACACCATGGCAATGAAGCACCTCGATGCGGGAACGGTCAGCGCTCTCGGCATAGTCGAGCCGATGTCGGCAACGCTCTTCGGCGTTGTGCTGTTCTCGGAGAAGCTCGATTTTTTCACGGGTGCGGGGATCGTCTTGATACTCGGGGCTGTGCTTTTGCTCTCTAAAAACGAGCAAGCAAAGAATGAACGATCTGCAAATTAACGAAAAAACCTTGACAATTTTTACATATAAGTTAAAATATAATATATAATAAAATTTTAAACGGAGATAATAACCATGATATACATTGTTCTTGCAGACGGATTTGAAGAGATCGAGGCGCTCACCCCCTACAACCTCATGTGCAGGGCAAAGCTCCCTGTGAAGTTTGTATCTCTCGGTAACATGCGCCCTGCCGGATGTACCTGCGGGCATGTTGTCGAATGCAATATCACCATCGAGGATGCGGTCGCATCCGATGACAAGATCGATCTGCTCATGTTCCCGGGCGGTCTGCCGGGTGCTTACAATTGTGACGAGCACCCTCTGACGGATGCCCTCATAGATAAGGCAAGGGCGGACGGCGCTTACTTTGCCGCTATATGCGCAGCGCCTATGGTGTACGGCAAGAGAGGAATGCTGAGGGGGATCCATGCGACCTCCTATCCCGATTTCCGTCAGTATCTTGACGGTGCGCTCATCGATCCCGCAAACAAGGTCGAGGTCGACGGAAGGTTCATCACTGCCGCGGGAATGGGCAATGCTTTTCCCTTCGGCGTTGAGATAATACGCTGTCTGTGCGGAGACGAGACAGCGGAGGCTATAAAAAACAGAGTTCAGGGCTGATCTCACTCGCATATTTTTCGTCACCGCTCTGCAATAACTGCGCGAGCCTGCAATTCATGACACACGGGTGTCAATTCATCATTCTTTAATCGTTTTTTGAGGTAGGTATGGAACACACAGAAAAAAATAATGTGCTGCCGCCCTCTTCCGTCAGATTCCGCCATACGTTTATCACGCCTCTGCTCGTGGGGATCGTTTATTTGCTGATACTGATCACACGCACGGTCGATTTCTCCGGTGTGGACGGGTCGGGGGTCGAGGCTTATCTCTCCACGGTGGCGGTACAGCTCTTTATATTTACTCTGCCCTGCGTGCTGTATATCCGTTACCGCTCTCTTGACGTCAGAGAAACGCTGAGGATACGTCTTCCCTCTCCCGACAAGATCATGTTCATGGCTCTGTGTGCTCTCTTGCTTATGCTCGTGAGTATCCTTACAACGGCGCTCAGCTCGGGCGGGTCTGTTTATTCTGCAAGAGAGCTTCCCGCCGATCCCGCCGCTCTTGTTTACTTTGCCGTTTGCTTTGCTGTAGTTCCCGCTCTGTGCGAGGAGCTGCTCTTCCGCGCGGTGGTAATGAGTGAATACCAGCAGACCTCGGTTGCGGCGGCTGTGCTGATAAGCTCTCTTTTCTTCGCTATGATGCATTTCGATCTGCCCGGGTTTCCCTTTTACCTCTTCTCGGGGCTCGTGCTCTCGATGTGCGCTTATGCCGCAAATTCGGTGATCGCTTCATTTACGGTGCATCTGTGCTATAATCTGTTTGCGCTTTTCGGCGGCGGAGTTGTCGAGCGCGTGCTGGGGGCTCTTACCGACACTACCCCCGTGCTTCTTACTCTCGGGGCGCTCACGCTGCTCGTGCTCTCGCTCACCCTCGGCGAATGCCAGAGGATATATGCTTCTTATGCTAAGAAAAACCGCCCCTCGGGGTATGTTGTCAAATATAAAAAGGGGACAGGCGGGGTAAGGCTCGCACTTGCGCTGCTCTCGCCGATGTCTCTTGTACTTATCGTCATGTTCATAATCGTAGTGCTCGTGCAATAATCTATACTAAGGAGAAAATTCCATGGCTCAGTTCAAAAACAACGATCCGAAAAAGCCGAAGCCCAATGCCGGGCAGGAGGCTGAGGGCACCGTAGTCAGAAAGAGACTGCGCTCCCCCTCTCCCGACGGGAAGGATCTGATCTATGACGAATCCGAAAAGGAGGTCCAGGTCAGCAAGATCAACCGCACCCCCACGATCAACACCTTTATTTCGGGAGTGCTCAAATCGGTGATCTACCTGACGTCGGTGCTGATAATCTCGGTCTTTCTCGCTATCGGCGCCATCGTGATCGGAAACGACGTCTTTGCGCTTGTCAAGGAGGATTTTGTCGTTGAGGTGACCATTCCCGACAACGTCACGCTCGATGAGACGGCGCATATTCTCTATGAAAACAAGATAATCAAGTACCCGGGTGTATTCAAGGTCTTCGCGAAGCTCAAGCACGTTGATCCCGAGAAGTTCGTCGGCGGAACCTACAAGCTCTCCCCATCTATGAACTATGAGCTTCTCTACTCGGCGTTCGTTCCCATCAAGGAGAGAAAGATAGTGCGCCTGACCATTCCCGAGGGCTCGACCGTAAACGATATCATCTCGATATTTACCGAGGCGGGCATCGGAACAAGGGATGGCTTTATCGATGCGATAAACAACTTTGATTATTCCGAATACTTCCCATTCCTCAAGGACGTATACGCCGTATGCACCCCGGACAGAAAATACAAGCTCGAGGGATATCTCTATCCCGACACCTATGACTTTTATTCGGATTCGAAGGAATCGCAGATAATCTACAAGCTGCTCGAGAACTTCGACGCCAAGTTCTCGGGAGAGATGGTAAACGATGCCAAGGAAGCGGGCTGGACTATGGATCAGATAGTTACCATCGCTTCCCTCGTGCAGAAGGAGGCGTACCACTTCGAGGACTACGATCTGATCGCGAGCGTATTCTTCAACCGTCTCGCAAAGCCGGGAACCTACCCGAAGCTCGAGAGTGATGCAACGACTGTCTATGCGATCGAGCTCGCCACGGGAAAGCGCCCCGAAAAGCTCGGTGATGCGGAGCTTGCCTTCAATAGTCCCTACAACACCAGAGTCTACAACGGTCTTCCCCCCGGAGCGATCTGCTCCCCCGGATACGATGCGCTGATGTGCGCGATCTACCCCGCAAAGACGAATTACTACTTCTTTGTGGCGAACGCCGAAAAGTACAACATCTTCTCGCGTACCTACGAGGAGCACCAGAAGGCAGTCGCACAGGTCATCCGCGAGAGCGAGCAGGAGTAACTTCAGATCAAGAGGTATAATAATTTTTTATGATAGTAGAACAAACCAAAACGACAGTAGCATACCGCTGTCCGCATTGCGGAGCAGGAATAATGAGCCCCGTCGGGGTCTTCAAGCTTAATGCGGACCGCCTCGTGCTCAAGTGCCAATGCGGAAACAGCGAAATGTCCATAACCCGCTCGAAGGATGCAAAGATCCGCATCGAGGTTCCCTGCCTCATCTGCCGGGCACCGCACAACTTCACCCTCACAGAGTCGCTGTTCTTCTCGGGAAAGCTTTTTCTGCTTCCCTGCCACGTATCCGGGCTCGATATATGCATGCTCGGTCAGCAGGAGGAGGTCTCGGAGGCACTCGATTCGAATGCAAGGGAGCTCGAGAAGATGCTCGAGGATGCGGGGCTTGATTCGCTCGATATCTTCCACCCTGCCGAGGAGGATATAAAGGAGCTGCCCGATTCCCAGATCTACGATATACTCAACCTGCTCGTACGCGAGCTCGAGTATGACGGGAAGGTCTACTGCGAATGCTCGCAGGGCCCGTATGACGTGTTCTTCTCGGAGGACGGCGAGCATATCGTCGTTGCCTGCGAGAGCTGCGGTGCTTCATGCGAATTTCCCGCAAACAGCGTCAGCGCGGCGGTGGATTTTCTCAATATCGACGAGATAATATTAAAGCAATAGGAAAGTGCGCTTCGGCGCACTTTTTTATCGCATAGGAAATTGCGTTAAATAAGTTTGCACAAAGCGCCCATTCCGACTGTCATCCTCGAGCCTCGCTTGCATAAAATTGCGCAATACGTCAGATCGATCGCGAGTCGTCGGCGATCACGTATGAA
>JAZMZS010000080.1:0-9506 GCA_045586105.1 Eubacteriales bacterium
GATCATGGCAATCAAGCAGTTAACTATATTCGTTGAAAATAAGCAGGGTACGGTCGTATCCATTACCGATACTCTTTCAAGGCATAATATCAATATAAGGGCTCTGTCGATCGCAGAGACACAGGATTTCGGCATTCTCCGCCTTATAGTAAACGATGAGGAGCAGGCACAGAAGATACTCTCGGATGAGGGGTATCTTATCAAGGTAACAGACGTTGTCGGAGTGAAGATCGGTGACGCCCCCGGAAAGCTTTCAGCGGCACTTGCAGTGCTTGATGAAAACGGCATCAACATGGAGTATCTCTATGCATTCATGGCACGTACCGAGAAGCACGCTTATGTTGTTATCAGAGTAGAGGACAACGGGGCAGCCGAGAAGGTGCTTGAGTCGGCAGGATTCCATATCGTTACCGAGGCGGACGTAAACAAGCTGTAAAAGCGGAGAGATAAAGCAAAATGTACTTCGATGATCTGCAGATAGGTATGTCAGTGGTGACGTCTCCTGTCAGGATCGAAAAGGATAAAATGATCGCTTTTGCAAGGGAGTACGATAATATTCCCCTGCATACCGACGAGGAATACGCAAAAGGCACTCATTTCGGAGCGCTGATAGCTCCCGGCGTGATGTCATTTATGTCGGTGTGGTCAAAATACCTTGAGCTTGATCTTATAGGAGATGAGCTGATAGCGGGGAAGTCCACAAAAATAGAGTGGCTCAAGCCCGTTTTTGCAGATGACGTATTGACAGGCAAGGCCGAGGTGAGCGCACTTACAAAAAGGAGCCCGAGAAACGGCACCGTTACGATATCGATCGATATCTATAACCAGAATGGAGAGCTCGTTATCAAAAACACGACCGAGGCTGTAGTCAAATGCAAGCCCTGATACAAGTATAAAAACAACAAAAAAGAAGTCTTTGGGCGATTGACCGAAGACTTCTTTTTTCTTTGTGCGGAGGCTGTAGTGAATATTGGATGATATTATGAGAATTCATGCTCCTTTATGTATTCGATAAAGGTACGCAGACTTTTGGATATCCACTTGTTTTTATGATAGATCAGCTGTTTCCATATTTCGGTTTTGATATCGACCACATCCAAATGACATAGCTCTCCCGTCCTAATCTTATCCCGAGTGACAAAATCGGGAAGATATGAGATCATGTTGCTTTGTGCTACAACGGATGTGATAAGGTCGGTCCGTCCGATCTCGAGAACGGGAGTGATATCGATCGATCTTTTTGCGAGTTCGCGGTCAAACACCCTTCTGTAACCCTGTCCGTGCTCTGTTAGCACAAATGGCTCGGAGGCTATGTCTGAAATACTGAGACCCTTGCACTTGATCAGCGGAGAGGAGGATGAGGCGACGAAATGCATAGGGAGCGGCTGTTCCTTTGCTATAATGTAATCATTTCTGTAGTTGTGGCTGTCGAGTGTAATTATTATGTCTGCCTCGTTGTGGTCGAGCATATCGAACATGACCTGAGTATCGGCGGCTGTAAATCGTACAGAAATATTCGGATACCTGGTATGAAAGTCGATGTAGTGAGAAAATATCATCTCCTCGCATACCGAGTCGGGGGTCACTATGTGAATGTGTCCCGAGCATTCCTCGTCGTTTTGCAGGCTGTCCTTGAATTCCTCTGTCAGCGCTCTTACCTGATGTGCGTATGAGACAAGCTCGCGTCCTTTTTCGGTGATGGTTATAGTATGATTGATCCTGTCAAACAACATACAGCCGAGCTCATCCTCAAGCTGCTTTATCTGGAAGGATATCGTAGATTGCGAATAACCGAGCAGCTCTGCGGCTTTGGTGAAGCTCCCGAGCTCTGCTACGTGTACAAAGCTTATCAGATTGCGTAATTCCATGCTTCCTCCGTTACTATCGAAAATTTTAATGCCGATCATCAAAAGCATTTGTTTGACTAATGACACTTTGGATTATATAATATATTACAGCATAAATCAAGTCTTTGGAGAAATTTTACAGACAAAGAATTTCAGATTGCACGGCCAATAACGAATGATCTTCCGAAGCATGACAAAGACAAATACATGGAGGCAAAACACATGACTAATGCACAGACTTACACGATCATTGCGTTGTGCGTTTACGCAATTGCAATGGCGCTGATCGGATGTATCAGCTACGGCAAATCAAAAACGCTTGACGGATTTCTTATCGGCGGTAGAAATATCGGCGCATGGGTTACCGCATTTGCATACGGAACTACATACTTCTCAGCTGTTGTATTTGTAGGCTACGCAGGACAGCCCGGATGGAACATCGGTATCGGTGCCATCTGGATAGGTATCGGAAACGCAGTTCTCGGATGCCTTCTTTCCTGGCTTCTGTTCGCTAACAGAACGAGAATAATGACAAAGAAACTCAACGCAAGAACGATGCCCGACTACTTCGAGAAAAGATATGCGTCAAGGGGACTGAAGATCCTGGCAGCAGTGATCATATTCGTATTCCTCGTTCCTTACTCAGCGGCAGTTTACAAGGGACTCGGTTCTCTTTTCAGCGCAGTGTTCCCCGGCGTTGAGACCTGGGTATGGATGCTGATAATCGCCTGCCTTACTGCAGTATATCTTGTAGCGGGAGGCTACGTTGCTACGGCATATACGGATCTTATTCAGGGTATAGTAATGATAGCAGGCGTTGTATGTCTGATCGTTAGTGTGCTCGGACACGAGAATGTCGGCGGACTTGCGGGACTGATTGAGAATCTCAAGAGCTTTGAGTCTCTCCCGGGAGACCCCAATCCCACCACGGGAAGCCAGCTGACGAACATTTTCGGCGGTTCTTCCTTCAAATTCCTTTGCTTTAACATAATGCTTACCAGTTTCGGTACGTGGGGACTTCCTCAGATGATAGGCAAATTCTATGCTGTAAAGGATACCGCAGCTATTAAGCGCGGAACTATCATCTCTACTATTTTCTGTCTGATCATCGGATGCGGCGCATACCTCATCGGCTCTACCTCGAGACTTATTCTCGGCGGACAGCTTCCCGAGGGAGGCACAGATGCGATCATTCCTGCGGTACTTATGGAGGTACTGGGCGGAGGAACTCTCGGAATCATCCTTCTTGCAATTATAATGATCCTCTTGCTTTCTGCGTCTATGTCTACGCTTGAGGCGGTCGTGCTTACCTCGGCATCTGCCGTTGCCGTCGACCTTATTCCCGCAGTAAGAAAGAAACAGACCAAGCCCGAGCATCAGATGCTTCTCACGAGGCTTCTTTGCCTTGCATTCGTCGCTTGCTCGTTTATATTTGCTACACAGAACATTCCGATCATCGTCAGCCTGATGTCATTCTCCTGGGGAATCGTTTCGGGATGCTTTATAGGTCCCTACATCTGGGGTCTGTTCTCAAAGAAGATCACGAAGATCGGCGCTTATGCAGGCGTTCTCTCGGGTCTTCTGACCGTAGGCGGAGCCACACTTGTCATCACCCTCAATTCGAGCTTTTCCGCAGCTGCGGCTAAGTCCCCCGAGATGGGCGTTGCCGCAATGGCAGTATCCTTTGTTATCGTTCCTCTCGTAAGCGCACTCACAAAAAGCAAGAAGGAAGACGCTGAGCGGGTAGAAGAGCTCTTTGGGTGCTGCAAGGAAGAAAAATAACAGATCGCACTCCGAGGTGGATAGAATGAAAAAAACTTATGTGACCTCGATGCCGGATCATATCGGTGCATTTTTGAAGGCAAGCAAGTGTTTTTCTGCTTTGGGAATAAACGTAACTCGGGTCAGCTATAATAAAGCCGTGGATTCTCATATGCTTTTCATCGACGCAGAGGGAACTCCCGAACAGCTTTTATCGGCTGACACCGAGCTTAACAAGATAGGATATCTTCAAAACGATTCTGCAAGATCGAGCGTGGTTCTTATCGAATTTCGTCTCAGGGACGTTCCCGGCAGCGTAACGAGCGTGCTGGAGCTGATAAACGATTTTAAGTTTAATATTTCGTATATCAGCTCTCAGGAAAACGGTACTGACTACCAGTTTTTCAAAATGGGACTGTACGTTGACGACCCCGGCAAGATCACAGAGTTTATCGAAGAAGCGGGAAAACTTTGCAAGGTTCGTCTGATAGATTATAACAGCTCGGAGAAAATATACGACAACAGTATTTTTTATGATAACTACGTATCGGGCATCTCAAAAATGCTCGGGCTCTCGGACGATATACGAAGCGCACTTTTGACGAACGTGAACCTTGCTATGCAGACGCTTGACGAGCAGGGGCTCTCGCCTTACAGGACCTTTGACAGTATAAGTAGATTTGCAGAGCTTCTCGGAGCATCGAGAGGAAGTGCGTTCTCTCCGAGGATAAGCTCGCATAAAGTAAGTGATAATACCGAGATCGTCCTCGTAGAGCCTCCATGCGGAAGTAATACCGTTATTATATTAAGCAACGGAAAAGCGCTGTTCGTTGACTGTGGGTATTCACTCTATGAAAAAGAGATGCTCAATATATACAGAAGGGTCGTTGACGGCTTCGACCGTATCAAAAAGACCGTGCTCGTGACTCACGCAGACGTCGATCATTGCGGTCTTTTGCGTTGCTTTGACGAGATAATAGCCAGTCCGAGGAGCGCAGAGTGTCTCGAGATGGAATATCTCGGTCTTGACGGATACAGAGAAAAAAATCCCCTGCATAAGCCTTATATAAACATCTGTAAGCTTCTGACCTCATACCGTCCCATCGACCCCACGGGGATCAAGGTGCCGTGGACAAGGGTAGAAGATCTGCGAGCTCCTCTTACCGGAATCGGTATCTTGGAATTTGGAGATATGCAGTTCGAGGTGCTTGAAGGGAAGGGAGGACATCTGGCGGGTGAGATAGTGCTCATAGATTATTCTCATCACGTAGCTATAACGGGAGACATATATATAAATATTCACGCAATGACGCAAGCGCAGGCGGAGTATAACAGATACGCACCGATACTGATGACGTCCGTCGATACCGACCCTTCTTTGTGTGCAGAAGAGAGGAGGGCGATCTTTCAGAGGCTTGGTGCTGGAGAATGGCAGATATTCGGTGCACACGGAGCAAAAAAAGATTATTCCGTATCTATTTAAAAAATATTCAAAAAAAGTAAAAATCATATTGACAAATGTTGTATCACGATGGTATAATAATATGCCGCATGTTTACGGGCGTAAGAGAAACGGTCATGTTTCCCCCGAAGAACAGCGAGTCTATAATGAAAGTGAGGTGCTTTTCGTGTTTGCAGTTATTGAGACGGGCGGAAAGCAGTACAAGGTAAACGAAGGAGACGTTATCTTCGTTGAAAAGCTCAACGTTGCTGATGGAGAGAAGGTTACCTTTGACAAGGTGCTTGCAGTTTCCAAGGGTGACGAGCTTACTTTCGGCGCTCCCTACGTAGAGGGTGCCGCTGTTACAGCTAACGTCGTTAAGTCCGGCAAGTCCAAGAAGATCGACGTTATCAAGTACAAGGCTAAGAAGAACGAGAAGAAGAAGATCGGTCACAGACAGCCCTATACCAAGGTACAGATCGAGTCTATCGCACTCTGATCCAGAGGATCATGACAAAAGTAGTTTTTCTTAAATCCGACGGCGTTTTTTGCGGATTTGAAGAGCACGGCCATACAGGCTACGGTGAGGAGGGCACGGATATCCTCTGTGCGGCACTCAGCTCGATGACGATGCTTATCATCAATGCCATCGAGGTAGCGTACGCGTCAGACGTCGAGTATACTGTCGACGAGAAGACGACCGACGTAAGGGTTATAGCCAAGGGTGCTCTCGAGAAATTCGAGAAGGACGAGAAAAAGCGATTTGCAATAGTCGGACTCATTACCGCTTACTACTATCAGCTCAACGACCTGATGGAAGAGTATTATGACTTTCTTGATGTCGGAGAGCAGGAGATAGAGCTGTAACGGAATTTCAAATGGAGGTAATTTACAATGCTTAGATTAGGTTTGCAGTTTTTTGCTCACAAAAAAGGTGTTGGTTCTACTAAAAACGGACGTGATTCCGAGTCCAAGAGACTTGGTGTAAAGAAGGCAGACGGTCAGACTGTTACTGCAGGTAACATTCTCGTTCGTCAGCGCGGAACTAAGATCCATCCCGGTAACAACGTAGGACGCGGAACTGACGATACCCTTTTCGCACTTATCGACGGAAAGGTTAAGTTCGAGCATATCAGCAAGGATAGAAAAGCAGTAAGCGTTTACGCCGAATAATTATGAAAGCTCAAGGTGTTACGCCTTGAGCTTTTTATCTTATTTTTCAGAAAGAGAGCATACGCATGACGTTAGTAATATTAGCTGCGGGAATGGGCTCGAGATACGGCGGATTAAAGCAGCTCGACCCTATAACCGAGAACGGTAATTTTATTATAGATTTCTCTATTTATGATGCAATAAGAGCGGGATACGACAAGGTTGTGTTCATAATCAAGGAAGAGAACTACGAGCTTTTCAGACAGAGCATCGGTGCGAGAATAGAAGCACATATAGCGGTCGAATACGTTTTCCAGTCTGTGAAGGTGGATACAGACGTGGCTGTTCCCGAGGACAGAGTTAAGCCTTGGGGCACGGCTCATGCACTTTTGTCCTGCCTCGGCGTGGTAAATGATAATTTTGCGGTTATAAACGCAGATGATTTCTACGGTCCCGCCTCCTTTAAGCTCGTAAAGGATCATCTTGAGGCAGCACCTGCAGACGGCAAGGCGCATTTTTGTATCTCATCCTACATACTCGAGAACACTCTTTCGAGGAGCGGAACCGTCTCGAGAGGTGTGTGCAGAGTGTCAGAGGACGGAAAGCTTCTTGATATCAAGGAGCATACCAAGATCGGGTATGGCGACGGTGCTGCTGTGTCTTATTCCGAGGATGGTAACACACCGCTTGATTATCAGAGCCTCGTGTCTATGAACTTCTTCGGATTTACTCCGAGCATGCTTGAATATATCAAGGGCGGATTTGATAGATTTCTGCATTCTCCCTCGACTGACCTTTTAAAGGGCGAGTATTATCTGCCGAGCGCTGTTAAAGAAGCGATGGATGACGGCGTGTGCGATGTCGCGGTTCTTAAGTCCACCGACAAGTGGCACGGCGTTACGTATATCGAGGATAAGCCCGAGGTAAAAGAAAGCATTGCGGAGCTTATAAAAAACGGCATGTACCCTTGCAATTTGTGGGGCTGATATAGTATAATATTAGTGTAAATATACAAATACATAAACTGGAGGTCATTATGGCAATTTTAGTTACGGGCGGAACCGGTTTTATCGGTTCTCATACAGTAGTTCAGCTTCTTGAGGACGGCAGAGACGTAGTTATCGTAGACAATCTTTCTAACTCGAAGCTTTGCGTTCTTGACAGGATCAAGGCGATCACGGGCAAGACCTGCCGCTTCTACAAGGCAGACCTGCTTGACTTTGAGGCTATTGACAATATCTTCAAGGAGAATAAGGATATCGATTCCGTCATTCACTTTGCAGGCCTTAAGGCAGTCGGCGAGTCGGTTGCAAAGCCGATGTATTATTATCACAATAACCTCACGGGCACTCTCAACCTTTGTAAGGTTATGAGTGATAACGGCGTAAAGGAGATAGTATTCAGCTCCTCGGCTACCGTTTACGGAAAGCCCGAGAGTGTTCCGATAAGAGAGGATTTCCCCCTCAGCACCACCAATCCCTACGGTGAGACCAAGCTCGTCATCGAGAGGATACTTTCGGATATCTGCGTATCCGATCCCGAGTGGTCAGTATCCGTTCTCAGATATTTCAATCCTATCGGAGCGCACGAGTCAGGACTTATCGGAGAGGACCCCAAGGGTATTCCGAATAACCTTCTTCCTTACATCACCAAGGTCGCAAGCGGTAAGCTTGAATGCTTGAGCGTTTTCGGAGACGACTACAATACGCCCGACGGAACGGGCGTTCGCGACTACATCCACGTAGTTGACCTTGCAAACGCACACCTCAAGGCTCTTGACCGCGCAAGCACGGTGAAGGGAATAGAGTACTTCAATATCGGAACCGGTAACGGTTATTCCGTTCTCCAGATAGTCAAGTCGTACGAGAAGGCAACGGGTCTTACCATCAACTATAAGATCGCTCCCCGCCGTCCCGGAGATATCGACGAGTGCTACGCCGATCCCTCTAAGGCTTATAATATCCTTGGCTGGAAGGCAGAGTACGGTATCGAGAAAATGTGTGCCGATGCAGCAAATTGGCAGAAGAAAAACCCCAACGGCTACGAGGATTGATCTCGGTTTTTGATATAATTGCAGTGCACGGATTACGGTCCGTGCACTTTCTTTTTTTATGTACTTATAAATATGCACCAAATAGCGAATATATGCATAAAATATACATTTTCAAAAAGACAAAGTGCACAAAGGCTCTTATATATATATAAACTTATTGTGCATTAGGTAAAAAATGCATTTTTTCTATTGACAAACGACGAATAATGTTGCATAATTATACACGTAATAAATCACGTTTCACTCGAAAGGAAACTACGAAAAATGAAAAAGGAAAATATCAAAAAGGTAGTACTTGCATACAGCGGCGGACTTGACACGTCTATCATCATTCCGTGGCTCAAGGAAAATTATAACAACTGCGAGGTGATCGCGGTTTCGGGCGACGTCGGACAGGGAACCGAGCTTGACGGACTTGAAGAAAAGGCGATCAAGACGGGTGCCTCTAAGCTCTACATCGAGGATCTCAAGGAGGATTTCGTTGACAACTACGTTTTCCCGACCCTCAAGGCGGGCGCTAAGTACGAGGGAGATTATCTTCTCGGAACCTCGTTTGCACGTCCTACTATAGCTAAGAGGATCGTTGAGATCGCTCTCGCCGAAGGCGCTGACGCTATCTGCCACGGCTGCACGGGTAAGGGTAACGACCAGGTACGCTTCGAGCTTACCATCAAGGCGTTCGCTCCCGATATGGCTATCATCGCTCCCTGGCGCGAGTGGGACATCAAATCCCGTGAGGAGGAGATCGAGTACGCTGAGGCGCACAACATTCCTCTTAAGATAAACCGTGAGACCAACTATTCAAAAGACAAGAATCTCTGGCACCTTTCTCACGAGGGTCTCGATCTTGAGGATCCCGCAAACGAGCCTCAGTACAACAAGCCCGGCTTCCTTGAAATGGGCGTTTCTCCCGAGATGGCACCCGATACCCCCACATACGTTACCATCTCCTTTGAGAAGGGCGTTCCCGTTGCTATAGACGGTAAGAAGATGAAGGGCGTTGAGATCGTAGAGACTCTTAACAAGCTCGGCGGTGAGAACGGAATCGGACTTGCGGATCTCGTTGAGAAGTCGGAGGCCAAGCGGTCTTAGGAAGACAACTTAGTAATTCAACTCCTTGGCTCACAGAACGACATGGCTACGATCCGACTTCGTTGCTATAGACGGTAAGAAGATGAAGGGCGTTGAGATCGTAGAGACTCTTAACAAGCTCGGCGGTGAGAACGGAATCGGACTTGCGGATCTCGTTGAG
>JAZMZS010000081.1:0-6807 GCA_045586105.1 Eubacteriales bacterium
TATTTAAATTATATACATTTGACGGGTACATTTCAAGCATAACAACGGAACATCACAAAAATAATTGGAGTTTGCACACAAAAAGCTAAATTGCTCTCATTTACGCGCTATGCACTTCTGCATCGTTAAATAACTACGATCATCAACGAGAAAGGCAAATAACAGCAAAGAGCACAAGCTGTTATGGCTTGTGCTCTTTGTATTTAGTTAACACTAACCTGCAAGCGCCGCCACTATCAATATCGCATCACGGTTAGATATTCTTCCATCACCGTTCACATCCCCAAGCAGGTCGCGCACGGATACGGAATAACCCGAAAGATATCTTATAAGCATAGTAAGGTCTCTGTTGCTTATCTTGGTATCGCAGTCAACGTCGCCCTCCACGATTATGCGGAAATCGGATATAGTACCCGTCAGCGCCCGCTTGAATTCGGAACGCATATATGCAAAGCAGGACAGAGACTTGCTTCCTGTGATCGAGCTGCAACGGCTGAACTCACCTCCATAGACATTAAGCTCCACCTTGCCTCCGACACCGTCTGAGCAAGCTAAGTTTCCTGTAAAGCTTCCTCCGTAGATATTGACAGTAACGTTGCCGCCTGTTCCTCCGTTTATGTTTCCGCCGTAAAGAGTCACTATCTCACCGCCGTAGATATCGATGACGGAATTTCTTGTATGAGTATCCGAAAGATATCTGTTCATTCCGGCAACGAGTATGCCGCTTCCGCTCCTGATAGTGACGTGGCCATCGGTACTCCTTGATACAAGCGGTGCTTTTGTTGCATTTTCACCGCAAAGTATTGAGAGCGAATTAGTAACATAGGTACCTGTAAATCCGCTGCACTCAACGCCCTCACCGATCTCAAAGGGGTTGTAATTGGCAACGAAGAAGAGATACTGTCCGCTCTCGGTCGAAAGAGCGATATGCTCAAACACGGTAGGACCGTTTATGTCATATCTCTTTCCCTTTGTTCCCGTCGAGAAGGAGCCGCCGTCAGAGTAATCAACACCGGCATATTCGCTCGTTATGGTGACCTTACCGCTGTGAGCGGGTGCGGAAAAGTCATTTTCCATGACAAAATCTCCCATAACTACGATCACGCCGCCCTCGTCTCCGAGAGCGTAATATGCGCTTGTCAGCTTACCTATAGGATCATCGGGAGAGGATCCGTCGCCGTCCGAATTCTGCTTAAGATATACGACCGCTGTGTGAATGCTGACGTGACTGAAATCGTGCATGACAGCGGAAAGCGTTTGTTCATATGCAGGGTAAAGGATCGCATAGGAATTATTTGCCTTACCGGAGATCGAGGGGCACAGATCAAAATTACCGCCGCTGATGATAAGCGTTACTCTTCCGCTCACACCGACACCCATTGCGATCTCGTTTTGGAAGCTTCCGCCGTATATCTCAACGATCGAATTCTTGCATGAGCCGCCGCTGATCGAACCGCCGTAGATGTTTCCGAAACAGCCGCCGAATATACGGATATGTGCATCGCGTGTTACATCTTCTCCGACAAATCTGTCAGCTCCGGCAACAAACAGCCCGTCACCGCTCTTGATCTTTATGCTTGAGCCGCTATTGCCGACCCCCTCCGAAGCAACCGTTCGGTTACACCCTCCGAGGATGGTAAACGAGGTTGCCGCAGAGTTTCCGGTAAAGCCGACACATCTGACACCTGTGCCGATCTCAACGGGATTGTATCTCGCAACTATAAGCAGGCTAACAGAATCGGCTGTCGAGAATGTAATGTCCCTGAAAAGCGTTGGTCCCGATAGGATGAAGCTGCGCGAAACGCCTCCTGTAGATACCGTTCCGCCTCCGCTGTGATCAACACCACCGTAATACTGTGTAATAACAACAGTTCCGCTGTGAACAGGCTCGGTAAAGCTTCCCTCCATATTGAACTGACTGCAAAGCACTATCACTCCGCCGTGATCTCCGAGACTCTCGTAAGCGCTTCCGAGCTTTCCGAGAGGAGATGCGGGGCTTGTTCCGTCTCCGCTCGCACCTTGCTTCACAAATACGGTGCTGACGGTCTTACTTTGGTCAAAGCCGGATATCCTGCTTGCTATGCTTCTCGAATTTATCGGGAATGTAAAGACTGTATCTACGGGCTTTGGGTCCTCTATCTCAGGGAAATCGTTGACCCAGGTTAAGGGCTGAGCGTAAAGCCGACGCATAGTGTACGCTGTATATGCGTATTTCTTTGCGTGGTATACCGCCCAGATCTGTTCCCCGTCAGGCGAGGTCGTGAACATCATAGCACCGGGAGAATACACTCTCGAATCATAGTCGACAAAGTGTATCGGATCTTCCATCTTCTGCCACAGCGAAGCATCGGCGAGAGAGTCATTCTCATCACCAAGGAACTTAAGTATTCCCGTGCAATATTCCTGTCCGCGCGTATGTCCTGCAGCATAGGTCATATAAAACGTGCCGTTCGGAGAGGTCAGTCCGATAGGTCCTTCGAGGATCTTATAATCCTCATAGGCTCTCGACGGACGGGCTATAACTACAGGGTCGCCTTCAAAGGAAGTAGGTGTTTTGAGTTTTGTAATAAACAGCGACTGCTGATGACCGTCTCTGTCGGATGCACGGTGAAAGCCTCCGTTGCATATATATCTCTGTCCGCCGTATTCTATAAGACGTGGGCTGAGATATATATCGACGAGCGGATCATAGTTATCAATAGGACCATGATAGTCATAGGGATCTGTAGGATTCTCTCCGCCCACCCATACGTACGGAAGCCTGTTTGAAGAGTCTCCGGATTCGTTAGCACAAGTGGCGTATATGTACCATTTACCGTCGATCTTGTTCATCTGGGGCGCCCAGATGCTGTTTATCTCCGAGCCTCTTCCATCCTCCTGCATGACCGCGGTCCATATAATGATGGGATCCGAGCATCCAACGTCACAGAGGTTGGGGGCTCTGGTAACGTAGATCGCCTGCTTACCGCCGTAGGTGCCTGCATAGGTATAGTAATAATAGCCTGTCACGGGATCGAACTGCACAGAAGGATCGGCATATCCCGCTATAGGATTTATAAACTCAATATTGCCGGAAAGCGTCGAATTCACATTGATATTACGGTCGCAGTTGATGACCGAGCTGCAGGATCCCGCAATTCCATCAGCACCTCTTACGGTAGTAACACGGCGAAGATCCCCTCCGTATACGTTCAACGTATATACACCGTTGAAGATAAGCTTCATATCCTTTGATGCATCAAGGTTTCCGCAGAACTCGCCGCCCCAGATATTCACGGTAAGGTCAGCATCTATCCTTCCGGGATCGGCATTTATATCGGGAGAAATATTGGCCGCACCGAAAACCGGACATCTGAATGTGCCTCCGTAAATATCCATCTGAGCATCTCCCTTGAGGTTGTTCATGCCTACAAGTGCGACCGCATTCGAGAAGCTTCCTCCGTAGATGCTGAGGCGAATACTTCCGGTGACCGTGCGCACCGTATTATTGTTGCCGTTTGCTCTGTAGTTTCCACCATACACACGGTAGTAGCTGCCTGACCTGATGGTGAGGTCAATGCTTGACGTACCTGCCGAACCAACACCGCTTGCATATGTACCGCCGTACACCGATAACGGATACTCAACGCCTCTACCCTCATGAAGTGAGCAAATAACATTTTCTCCGAATTCTGTCTTGTTGCAATCGGCAGAGACAAAGGTGTTGTTCTCTGCGGCAAAAAATTCTATTCGGTCAAAGAGAGTTTCGGACGAAAGATAAAGGGATGCACTCATTTCGATCCTTGCTTTTCGTGTCAGGGCAAAATCACTGCCGCCTCCGAAGCTTGTGATATACACATTTCCACGAGAACGGAGAGATGCATTGTTATTATGAGTAAGTATACCCGAGACTACGATCCTTCCGCCTGCTGTTCCGATAAGCGCAGATGCTTCCTCAAGGCTTGACACGGGAGAACCGGGAGTGCTTCCGTCTCCGTTACCTCCATCGGCACAGAAAACGGTCTTTTGAGCTTCACCGACACCGGAAATGATCTTTGAATAGGATCCGGAAGAAGAAGCGTACACCTTTTCGGCTCCTGTGACGTTGAAAGAAGGCAGGGTGCTGAGCGTTCCTCCCCAGATTCCGAGCGAAAACTCACCGTCAACCGTCCCGGATGATGTTGCTCCGACGACAGAAGCGGATATAGTGCCTCCGTTTATACAAATGCCCGCATCTCCTGTGCTTCCCATTTCTGACGCCCACAGAGACGCAGTAACATAGCCTCCGTTTATCTCGACCGATGATGTCCCCGAAGCCTTCCTGCCACTCGAGCCGCAGATAAGCTCGGTTACCGCTCCGCCGTTGACGATCACGGCAGTACCGACAGAGGAGCTGCCGCCGCACACGGTATGATAAGTGCCCGAATTGACAGTTACGGTATGCGCATCCGTTCCGTCTCCTCCGTATATGTAAACATCACCTTCGACCGTGATATCCCCGCCCTCGACAGTTTTTGAAGCCGTATCATATGATGATGTCTGCGCCCCGAGAGTAAGGTCATGCCCGTTTGCATTGATAGATCCCGACCCCGAGGATCTGATCATAAGATGCTCGATCCTGACATCCGATCCGAGCTTCAGAGCTCCGCTGAGAGAGAGTGCCGCGTTTTCGCTGTAGTCGCCCTGTCCGAAGAATCCTGTTATAATTATATCCTTATCTATCGACGTCAATGTCTCGTTTCCGACACTGACTGCATCGCATACGATTATTCTGCCGCCCGACGGAAGGCGCTTGGCTGCGGCGGAAATAGTCTTAAGCGGAGAAAACTTAGTACCGCTGTTAGTATCCTTTCCGCTCGATCTGACGTATATATTAGAGCCAAAGCCGACAAGCTTACTATCCAAGGACGTCGGAGCGCTGATATATGACGTGCCGTCGACCCCCTCTGCAGAGATCTTTGTAACACTGCTTGAAATGATCGCTCTGCTGCTTATATCGAGATAAAAATCTCCATCGAGGAAATTCAGCTTGTCCTGAACTGCAGCGATCTGCGTGCCGTTGAAGGTACCGCCGTTGATGACCATTCGGATATCCCCGAGATGCCCCGGAATACGGCGTGAGCCGTTCATTCCGCAGAATGCCGCGCCAAATACCGAGGAAGCAAAAGTACCGCCGTTTATCTCCATATAAAGATCTCCGTGCAGAGCCGAACCCGCTATTCCCGAGACGTTTTCACGTTCGGAATCCGTCTTACCTGCCGCTGTAAACGTGCCTCCGTTGATTATAAGCTCTGCATCGCCGATAACGCCGATTATCGTGTTTTCGCCCGTGCGGTAGTTGCCGCAGGTTACGTAATACCATTTACCTGAGCATACCTCGAGCGTAAAATTGAAAAACTGCGAATTCTTCGTGTTGACACCCGACTTTGAAAGGTTGGTTCCGCCGAATACCCTGGGAGGCGTTGCAGTTGAAGAGGTGGTGATGCCTTCTCCGAGCTTAAGCGAATGCCCCTGACAGAATATCATACGCGAGCTTGAGTATGAAAGCGCAACGTTCTCGATCGTCATATCCGAGCCGAGATAGATATCCGTGCCAAGCGAGAGTGACGCTCCGCTACTCTTATAGTTTACGCCGCCGTAAACGCTCGTCAGCGTTACTCTGCCCTCTCCCGTCGGAAGCTCGGAGGATGAGAGAGTCACCGTTGAGCATACGACGACGGTTCCCTCGCCGTCAAGCTTGCTGTATGCTGCGGCAAGCGTCTTTACAGCCTTTGAAGCACTCGTACCGTCGTTCGAGTCGCTTCCGCTGTCGCTGAGATAAACGACGCTTTGCGATTCTCCCGCGAATACCGCTATAGCGGCTACGCCGAGTATGGCAAGAATTATTATCGTTACAATAATCGGTATCATGATCCTTACTCTCATATATTTTTCCCTTCTATTTTAGTTTGAACGTTTTCATATCATCAAGGCGAAGCAGGGTCGGTTCAAGGCCTCCCGATGCTCCCGTGTCTATATCGATCCAGGTATCCGTCACAAGGATCCTTCCCTTGTGCTCGGAGCCGTAATAATGCGTCGGAGTATGCCCGAGCACTACCGTCTTGTCGGTCCAATACCGATCTGACAATTCGGGTCTTGACCATATTATCTCATCAACCGTGTAATCGGACAGTTCCTTTGCCTCGGTAAAATTCCCAAGTCCGCCGTGAACGAGAACGAATTCTCTTCCGCCGACCTCGATCTCCTCGTACAGAGGAGCTTCTCTGAGAAATCCAAGCAGGTCTGCACGCGTATCGGGATCAAGGGCAACAAGGCTTCGCAGTGTCGGCTCCGCTCCGTTCTCCTTCCATTCCTCAAGACACTCAAGCTGCTCTGCCGACAGCTTGGAAACGGAGCTTTCATTTATTTCTTCAAACAAGAAATCACACGCAAGCAGCATAGCCTCGTGATTGCCGAGGAGAAGCTGTATATTCGGCTGATACGTCAGCCACTCAAGCAACCGTATACCGTCTTCGCCGCGGTCGATTACGTCACCGAGTACGAAACAGTAATCACGCTCGGA
Organism: Eubacteriales bacterium; assembly: GCA_045586105.1. Taxonomy (GTDB): domain Bacteria; phylum Bacillota; class Clostridia; order Oscillospirales; family CAG-272; genus JAZMZS01. The sequence continues at coordinate 6,542 of JAZMZS010000081.1, forward strand.
GAAGCCCGCCGTTGCCAAAAGCTCCTCCATATCTTCAGGGGGATAACCGTGAAGATCGGATATTACGTATACCATACTATCCCTCAATTTACAGTATTTCATATTATTATAACACACAAGGAATACGTTTTGCACTAATTTTTGTTATTTTATTTTGCTTTTTTGTGTTTTTTTATCTTTTTCATAATGCATCCGAATGATCAACGCAAAAAAATGCAAAATAAGTATTGACAACGAATAACTGCTTTGCTATAATATTTTTCGTA
>JAZMZS010000082.1:0-33266 GCA_045586105.1 Eubacteriales bacterium
CCTTCGTCACCGCACCCATGGTGCATTGGCCTGAGGTCATCGTTACCTATGATCAGAAGGACAAGGTGCTCTTCTCCGCTGACGGCTTCGGTAAATTCGGCGCACTTGACATAGAAGAAGACTGGGCGTGCGAGGCAAGAAGATATTACTTCGGCATAGTCGGCAAGTACGGCGCACAGGTGCAGGCTCTGCTCAAAAAGGCGGCAGGACTTGATATCGAGATCATCTGCCCTCTGCACGGTCCCGTGCTGAGTGAAGATCTCGGCTATTATATCAACCTCTATAACACATGGTCGAGCTACCAGCCCGAGGAGGAAGGCATCATGATCGCCTACACCTCGGTCTACGGCAACACCAAAAAGGCAGTAATGCAGTTAGCGGATAAGCTCAGAGCCAACGGAGCGCCTAAGGTAGTTATAAACGATCTTGCCCGCGTTGACATGGCTGAGGCTGTGGAGGATGCGTTCAGATATTCAAAGCTCGTGCTTGCGACCACAACATATAACGCAGAAATATTCCCCTTCATGCGTCAGTTCATCGATCATCTCGTCGAGCGCAACTACCAGAACCGCACGGTAGCTTTGATCGAAAACGGAAGCTGGGCACCTCTTGCGGCTAAGGTCATGCGCGGGATGCTTGAGAAGTGCAAGAACCTCACCTTTACCGACACTACGGTAAAGATACTCTCCGCACTCAATGACGAGAGCAAGGCGGCTCTCGATGATCTCGCAGGGGAGCTCTGCCGTGATTATCTCGCACAGAAGCCGGATACCGCAAACAAAAACGATCTCACCGCCCTCTTCAAGATCGGCTACGGACTTTACGTCGTTACGTCAAACGACGGCAAAAAGGACAACGGTCTTATCGTAAACACGGTAACTCAGGTAACGAACACCCCAAACAGGATCGCGGTAACGATAAACAAAGAAAACTATTCGCATCACGTTATAAAGCAGACGGGCAAAATGAACGTGAACTGCCTCTCTGTAGAAGCTCCCTTCGCCGTGTTCGAAGCGTTCGGCTTCCGTTCGGGCAGAAACGTAGACAAGTTTGCTAACTGCGAGCCGCTCCGCTCGGATAACGGACTCGTGTTCCTGCCGAGATATATCAACTCCTTCATGTCACTCAAGGTCGAGGATTACGTTGATCTTGACACTCACGGAATGTTCATCTGCTCGGTAACCGAGGCGAGAGTTATATCCGACAAGGAAACCATGACCTACGCATACTACCACGAAAACGTAAAGCCGAAGCCCGTGACCGAGGGCAAGCGCGGCTGGGTATGCAAGATATGCGGATATATCCACGAGGAAGAGGAGCTTCCCGAGGACTTTATCTGTCCTCTCTGCAAGCACGGTGCGGCTGATTTCGAGCCGATTGCATAATCGAAGCCGTGCAGATTATACTATAGCTGAGATACAAAAAAACAATTATATATTTATAAAAGGAGAAAAGAAAATGAAATACGTATGTGACGTTTGCGGATGGGAATACGACGAGGAGGCAGGTCTCCCCGAGGCAGGCATTGAGCCAGGCACCAAGTTCGAGGATCTTCCCGACGACTTTGAGTGCGCTCTCTGCGGCGTAGGCAAGGACAGCTTCAGCCCTGCTGAGTAAAACAAACTAAATGCGGGGAAAACCCTTTTTGAGAAAAGGGTTTTCCCCGCAACCCCTTCCCCAAAAACTTTTCAAATAATCACAAAAACACAATTCTCCGCTCTTCTGACTCAGAGGGACGCTTTTTATTTTCTCTTAAAGTACGTGCAAGGAGCTCGTGTGCAGCCGCAACCGCGACAGAAGCAAGCGACGATAAGCGTATTCTCACGCCTCTTTCCGAGGCTTAATTGTCGCTATTTTCAATTGACAAAAATTCAACATTATGATATACTAAGCCTTAAAGGGCAAATACCCCGAAAGTACATTTCAAGGAGATCATCATGAAAAAAATAGGTTTGTTTTTACTCGCCTGTTTCGCGATTTTCGTACTCGCTATAAGTACCTCTGTTGTTGCTTTGGCCGATTCCGCCGTCAGTTCCAATACCGTATACTTATCTAATAGCGGCAACGATACAAACGACGGTGCAACCTCTGCAACCGCAGTAAAGACCATCGCTAAGGCTTATGCGCTTCTCGGAGAAGCAGGTGGTGAGATAGTTATCGTAGGCACATTCTCACAACGCACAGATTTTACTGCTCCCGCACATACCGGCAAGGTGATCATCAAGGGTGCTGATGCAAATGCAAAATTTGAGATCGCCCGGAGCGCAAGATACTATCTCGGCGGCGAGACCGAGATCACCGATCTGCACATTTCGGCAGTAGGTAACTATACATGGTATGTTATCTGTAATTTTAACAGTTTAAAGATAACCGAAACCGTTTCAGTCACCAGAAACGGAAGCTTCGTCCTCAACCTCGGTGTTCAGAGCGGCGATGCTAAATACACGCCCAAGAACGCTACTCTTTCTGTCGAGGGCGGTGACTGGTCTGAGATCGTAGCTGTTCACAGAAATCACTTCAAAACGGCTCACGATCCCGCTCTTCTTGACGATGTTGATCTTACCATCAATATAGACAAAAATGCGATCATCGATAGGGTATTCGCATTCTCCCGTTCTGCCCCGGATGCATTCGATATTCTTACCGGTCATAACATGAGAGTAAATCTCCTTGGCGGCAAGATAAACCACCTCTTATGCCAGACCGATACTTACGATTACGTTCGCGGTGCCGCTAACGGTATGGTAGTATATATCGGTAAGAACTTCGACATAACCCAGTCCTTTACCGCAGGTGCTCAGGATGACAAGCACTACGTACAGGACGGATCCACCGGCAGATACGTATTCTACGGTATTTCTCCCGAGTGTTCATACGACGATAATACTTGGGTCTCACCCAGAGTAAAAGCGTCCGGCGTTATCATCTGTAAAGAGCTTTACGATATTCTCAAGGATAGCACCAGGATCCGTAAGGATGCATTTGCTTACATCATCAGGGAAGGCGAACCTATTCCCACACCCCGCATCCCTGTTGCACTCGGTACAGACGGCAATATTCAATGGAATCTTTACGCTGACGGTGAATTGGTCATCTCGGGCACGGGATCAATGAATGATTTCAGCAGCGGTAGTATTCCTTGGTATGACTACATAAGTAATATCACATCCGTCACAATAGAAGAAGGTGTAACGAGCATCGGCAGTTATGCATTTTATAACTGCACAAGCATCACAAGCGTGACTATCCCCGACAGCGTGACGAGCATCGGTGATTCTACATTCGGGAAGTGCACAAGCCTTACAAGTATAAACTTTTCCGGCGGTGTAAGAACTATCGGAGCAAAAGCCTTCTCGGATTGCAAGATGCTCAAGAGCATAATAATCCCTGAGGGGGTAAAAGCAATCGGCAACGAGCTCTTCTATAGCTGCACAGGTCTTGAGAGTGTCAGCATTCCTTCCACCCTCAATATTATCAGCAGCAAGACATTTTACAACTGCTCGGGTCTTAAAACCGTCAGCATTGCGCAAGGTATTATCACTATCGATGACTATGCATTCTACAACTGCAAAAGTATTACCGATCTGGATATTCCTTCAAGTGTAAAAACAATAGGTGCGGGAGCATTCCGCGGACTTTCCGCCATTACGGAAATCTCTATCCCTGCAGGTGTAAGCTCTATAGAAGACAATGCATTCCGTGACTGCGGTCTGCTCGCAATACTGTATCTGCCTCCGAGCATCACGAATATAGGCAACGGTGCTTTCCAATCTGACAACAATCTTACAAATATTGTCTATTGCGGCACTCCCGAACAATGGAGCAGCATTAATAAAGGAATCAACAATGCAATTCTCTCTTCGGCAACCATGTCATATCACGCGATCAAAACATTTGAAGGGAAAGCGCCCACTTGTAAAGAAGAGGGCTGGAAGGAATATACGGTCTGTACTGTTTGCGGTTATTCTACTTATGAGAAGCTTGGTTTAGCGGATCATGCTTGGGTAGATTGGACCGAACTTATAGCACCCACTTGTACAAATATTGGCATTGAGACAAGACAGTGTACAATATGCGGTCATGATGAGCACGATATCATTATGCCTACAGGACACACAATGACCTTTTACGAGGCAGCAGCACCCACCTGTACAAATGTCGGTTGGAACGAGTATGAAGCCTGCACTAAGTGCGCGCTCACCACATATGTGGAGATACCGGCACTCGGTCATGAATGGAGCGAGTGGACCGAGGTGATCACGCCTACCTGTACCAAGATCGGGCTCGAGGCAAGGAACTGTGCCGTATGTTATGAGCAGGATCTCAATATTCTTCAGCCGAGACACAACGAGATAACACATGAGGCAAAAGCACCGAACTGCACAGAGGTCGGCTGGGACGAATATACGACCTGCGGGGAATGCGGTTATTCCACCTACACCGAAATTCCCTCACTCGGCGGACATGAGTGGGGGCTTTGGAAGATACTCATTCAGCCCACAGCCGAGCGTGACGGTTTCAAATCGAGACAATGTGTAGCATGCGACGAAACAGAGAACGAATATGCGGCATATGCATCCGGCGATATTGACGGTGACGGAACACTCACCAACAGCGATATGACGGTCGCCGTGCGTGCTCTTGCCGGCTTTGATACCGCGAACACCACATGCATGGACGTCAATTACGACGGAATTCTCAACAACCGCGATATTATTGCGCTCATTCAAAAACTCGCTTGGGGTGAGTAATTTACCGCATCGGCGCATACAACTCTGACATCATCATTCACATAAAAAAGGAAGCAGACCTGTGTTTTTAAAAAACGCAGTGATCTGCTTCCTTTTCTGTTTGGAGATAATATGACTATGTCATAGTTAATCTTTTACGGGGCATACCCATCATCGGTGATTAGCTAAGGCGACGCCTAAATGAGCCTTCTCCAAGGAGGACGCCCGAATGGTGTGCCTTGTGCTGAGCTGTCGAGCCTACGAGACTGAGGGAGAACGCGCGAGTAGGGATAGTTGGTTAATACCGTTATTCTCGCAGGCTCCTTCCGTCACGGCAAGCCGCGACACCTCCCTCTCGGAGGGAGGCTATGCTCAGCTTAGGCTTCGGAAGTTTGCAGTCCCGCTCAGATCCTTCGCTGCGCTCGAGGATGACAGCGGGAGTGGACTTCATGCTCAGTTTTGTCACTTTTATTACAAAGTCATTTTTTACCTTTGTCGAGAATCTTTCTTCACTCCGCCGACAGGCGGAACTTCATGCGCCTACGGTGCTCATGTGATCTTATGCCTTTTTTACCTGCGGGAGGCGTGAGATCGGGACGGCAGCGATTGAGGTTATCACGATCTCGGGGAGCATGAAAAGTCCGTTATAGAATATTGAATAGACGAATGCAAGCCCGCCGCCCGAGAAGGTGGCGAGTATTCCCTCTCCGATCGCGTAAAAGCCCTCCTGGGTAAAGAACCATTCAGCCCACGCGCCGAAGAAAATACAGCCCGAGATTATATGAGCGACATAGCGAAGCGAGAGAGCGAGCACCACGCCGAGAACGAGCGCCGCGGTCTTGCTCTTCATTTTTCTGAAAGCACCGCCGAATCCGAGCAAAGTATATGCGAGCACGTAATCGATAAAGCATATTCCGAGCGCCGCCGCGACCGAGCCTGCATAGTTTTCATCAGCGGGCATAAAGAACGCAGAGACGGTGCGAAAGCCTATCAGCATCTGCACGACAGAATAGGTAAATGCGCACCCAAGTCCCCATTTTATCCCGTACATATAGGATACGAGAACTATCGGGAGCATGCTTGCGATGGTAAAGCCTCCGCCGAAGGGGAGGTTGAGAAAGGGGATGAACTCACAGACGAGGGCAAGCACGGCGGCAATTGCTATCATCATCGAGCAGGTCATCAGCTTTTGTGTGTTGGTTTTGTTTTTCATAAAAGTAAATTCTCCTTGCCTTATTTTCGGCGCTGATCTTGCTTAGTGCACTCGCATTTTCACCGTCGAATGAAATTAAAAAAACCGTGCAACACCGCACGGCAAGAAGATGACAAGTACTTTTAAATGCATAATCTCCCTACGCCGGTATTATCCGTATCAGGTTAAAGGGTTCGGTTTCCCATCTCAGCCTCTTTCGAAGCACCCCCGATTGCTATTCGGTTTTACACGATTTTCCGAGAGTTATTGTAGCACGGCGTTTTCTGTTTGTCAAGAGGCAATGAAAGAAATCTTCACAAACAGGGAGGAGGCTCAAAAAGCCTCCTCCCCCGAGTGAGCGTTTATTACAGCTTTATCCTTCTTGCCTCGAGATAGTGGCGCTTCTCAAGAGCGACGCCCATCGAGAAGGTCTTTCTCGGAAGCGAGCCGCCCGACTTTACCGCCTCAAAGAGACCGCCCTTGGATATTGGCTCGCAATAGATGCCGATCGCATTTTCTGCCCCTGCCAGGCGTGCGAGAGACGCATCTCCGTGTATGTAGTCTATCTCTCCCTTATTATCGGCAAGATACTTATCGAGCAGCTTCTGCAGAGGATCGACCGAAATACCCGCCTCGCTGCGGTCGACCTTTATCACGCACTCTCCCTCTGAGGTAACGCATCGGAGAACGTGCACGTCGCTTCCCTTGCACTCGGATGCAAGGAATGCAAGCAGCTCCTTTGTATTGCAGTTGACAATAAGCCTGTGTATCGGCTCAAAGTCGAGAGCCGTCGAATGGATATTCACGATCTCACAGAGAGCGTAGCGTGCGGGATGGGTGCGTGCCGCCTCCTCACCGATCTCCGCCTTTATCTCCTCGTAGAGCGCCTTTGCGCTTGCGAGAGAGTGGTTTCCGTCGCCTACGCAAAGCGCGAGCCCCTCGGAACGCTTATCCTCGATAAATGCGGATACGTAATCAGCCATACCGCAGCTGAGATAATATCCTTCTATGTGACCCGCTTCCATCATCAGATCAAAATCGTATGCGGGGGTGTATTCATTGATATGCCCGGCGAGCGTTCTGCACAGCGTGTCGGTCTCGTCATCATAGAGCATCATTATGTGCGGAAGCTCGATCACGGCATCACGCCTTATAGCAACACGTGGCGGAATTCTGTCGATCACGGTCTCCTCGGTAGCACGAATGCTCGCGCGGCTTCCCTTTCGGTAATCATATTCCTCGAGATCGACCTTACCGACTATTCCCTCTCTTACTCTGCCGTCGGGGATGGTACGGCGCAAATAGATCATTGCATCCTTATGCTCACACAGGACGTTTTCTATATAATCCTTCATACGGGCGTTGATCTCGGGGGTGGCGCTCTCTGATCTTGCGAGGTATATTTCGGGCAGGAAAAGTCCGAGTGTGCTCTCGGCTTCTCCGACGTATTCCTCGACCGAGTGCCAATACCCGCCCTCGCTTGTAAACTGGTCGCAGGCGATACAGGACCATTTCGGCATTTCTATTTTTGAAGTATCGGGCATCAGTATATCCGCCCTGTCAAACAGCTTTCCCATACTATTCTCCGTTTTTGTCTGAAAATTGTATATATATACTACCACAGACAGAGTGCAATTGCAACATTTTTTATCCTTTGCACCGTTACAGCATAAAATAATAGTAACAAAGTACAAACCTCCGCCTCCGGACGGCAACTTTGTTATACAATTTTACTGTTGACACATTTTGTATAAAAATGTATAATACAATAGAATAATAATTTTCATTCTTTAATTCAAGGAGTTATTACCGTGAATATCAAGGTCGTAAAGTTCGGCGGGTCTTCCCTTGCCGATGCAAATCAATTCAAAAAGGTCGCAGAGATCATCAAGGCACAGCCCGAGAGACGCTACGTCGTTCCCTCTGCGCCCGGAAAAAGGTCATCTCTTGACACCAAGGTCACCGATATGCTCTACGCTTGCTATGAAAAGGCAGATGCAGACGAGGACATCTCCGAGATCTTCTCGAAGATCAAAGAAAGATACAACGGCATTATCGCCGATCTCGGACTTGATCTTGACCTGACACCCGAATTTGACAAGATAGAGGGAGCCTTTGCTTCGCATCCCGGCCGTGACTATGCGGCAAGCCGCGGTGAGTACCTCAACGGTATCATCCTTTCAAAATACCTCGGCTACCACTTTATCGATGCGGCAAGAGTAATATTCTTCAAGGACAACGGCACCTTTGATTCCGAGAGAACGAACGAGGTCCTCTCCGCCAAGCTTGCACAGCACCAGAGAGCCGTTATTCCCGGCTTTTACGGTTCTATGCCCAACGGCACCATCAAGACCTTCTCACGCGGCGGCTCTGACATTACGGGCTCTATCGTTGCAAGAGCGGCAAACGCTGACATCTACGAGAACTGGACCGACGTATCGGGCTTCCTTATGGCTGACCCCCGCATTATAGACAACCCCAAGCCTATCGATGAGATAACATACAGAGAGCTCAGAGAGCTTTCCTACATGGGCGCGGGAGTTCTTCACGAGGATGCTATCTTCCCTGTAAGATATGCGGGCATTCCGATAAACATCAAGAACACCAACAAGCCCGAGGATAAGGGTACCATGATCGTGGCTGAAAGCGATCACTACAACTACGAGACCATCATCACGGGAATCGCAGGCAAGACAGGCTTCTCCATCATCAATATCGAGAAGGATATGATGAACTCCGAGATCGGATTTGGCAGAAAGATCCTCTCTGTGCTTGAGGACAACGAGGTATCCTTCGAGCATCTTCCCTCCGGTATCGACACCATGTGCGTGGTCGTTGCAAACAGCGAGATAAACGGCAAGACAGATGCCATCATCGAGGGTATCAAGAAGTCGGTCCATCCCGATTCCGTACACATCGAGTCCGAGCTTGCTCTTATCGCAACCGTAGGACGCGGAATGATCAGCGCAAGAGGAACCGCTGCACGCATCTTCAGAGCCTGCGCTTCGAAGGGCATCAATATCCGCATGATAGACCAGGGCTCAAGCGAGATCAACGTCATCGTCGGAGTTGATGAAAAGGACTACCAGAGAGCCATCTCTGCTATTTACGACGAGTTCGTAGGCTGATATAGTATATTAAAAAAGAAGCTGTTTCCCGAAAAGAAACAGCTTCTCTTGTATGCTCTGTCAGATCAAGCCATGCGCTCTGCGAGCTTCTCTCCGCCGAGCACGTGGAAGTGAATGTGGGCAACGCTCTGGCAGGCGTTCTCGCCGCAGTTGTTGACTATACGGTATCCGCCCTCGATCCCTGCCGCCGCAGCTACCTTGGGGATAGCCTCAAAGAGCTTTGCTATAACGTGGGAATTCGACTCGTTGATATCATCGGCACGCGCCGCAATATGCTCCTTTGGGATCACTATTACGTGCTTCTTTGCCTGAGGTGCGATATCGTAGAATGCATACACCCACTCATCCTCGTATACCTTGGTAGAAGGGATATCTCCCGCTACTATCTTACAAAACAAACAGTCCATTTACACGACCTCCGATCAGCGTTATTATGTAAATATAATATCACAAACACGCCCTTTAGTCAACACAGAGGAAAAAAATGAAAGAAAAAATCACACTCCCCGAATATCCGCAGTCGACGGATATGTGGCTTCATCTCAAGGAAACTAAAAAGCCGATACTTATGTACGGAATGGGAAACGGTGCGGACAAGATACTTGCCGAGCTTGAAAAACGCGGGATAGAGATATCCGATTTTTTTGCAAGCGACGGATTCGTGCGTGGGCATCATTTCCATGGAAGACGCGTGCTTTCCTACGGTGAAGCGAAGGAAAAATACACTTCCTTTATCGTTCTGCTTGCGTTCGGATCCTCGCTTGATGACGTTATAGACAACATAAAACGCATAGCATCCGAGCAGGAGCTCTATGCACCCGACGTTCCAGTTTGCGGCGGAGAGATATTTGACAGCACCTTCTACAATGACAATTATACCGATATCAGACGTGCATATGACTCCCTTGCGGACGATATATCAAGAGAGATATTCGCTTCCGTCATCAATTTCAAGCTGACGGGAGACATAAGGTATCTGACCGACACGGTCTGTAACGACGGCAAGGGGCTCTTTGACTACTCTTCCTACAAGATATGTGTGGATGCGGGTGCTTACCGCGGCGAGACCGCCGCCGAGCTGATAGAAAAAAATCCCGGCATAGAGAAGATATATGCACTTGAGCCCGACCCGAAAAGCTACAAAAAGCTCTCCGCTTTTGCCGAAGAAGAAACGCGCGTGATCCCTATCAATTGCGGAGCGTGGAACGAAGCGTGCGACGGCTTTTTTTCAAGTCAGGGCAACAGAAATTCTACATTTACAGCTGACGGAAAGATATTGACAAAGCTCGACAAAATTGATAATATTATAGGTGAAGACGTTCCCGACTATATAAAGTATGACGTGGAGGGGTGTGAGAGTAAGGCGCTTGACGGAAGCAGGGCTGCGATCTCGTCTTATCATCCCGATCTTCTCATATGCGTATATCACCGCTCGCGCGATATCTTTGCACTTCCAAACAAGCTGTCCGACGAGCATAACGGGTATGAATGCTACATCAGGCGAAAAAAATACATTCCCGCATGGGACGTATATATATGCGCAAAAAGAAAGGAGAACCGACAAAAATGATATGTCAATACTGCCAAAACCAATATCCCGATAACTGTGACCGTTGTCCGACATGCGGTACGGCTAATCCCTCATTTGCACCTCAACAGCAGCCAAGCTCCCCTGAGGTCCACACCGCTCCATTCACAGGGCAGCCCGCACTTCCCCGCCCTCCTTACCCCACAGCGGTGGAAATAATCAAAAAAATCGGACAAAGCAAGCTGTTTCTTGCAGCCGCTATCCTGTATACTATATGCGCGGCGATCAGCTTAGTCTCATCGGGTGTCGATATCATGGCGATAGTGCACGTCGTTGCCGTCTGGTTGTTCTTTAGTGAATCAAGAAAGAACACCGGTCCCTATGAGATGAATGTCTCCTCGCTCAAGGCATTGAAGATAATGAAAACGATCAACATCGTGTTGCTCATAGTTGCCTTCGGTCTTGTCGCGCTGGCCATGCTTCTTATAGGCGCTATAGCTATGGCAGCAGGATCCACCGGCGGAAGCTATGTATTTATCATATGTCTGATGTTTATACTGTTCTTTGGGATAATGGTTGCTTTTTCCCTGGCACTCAACATCGGACTCAAGAGCTACTACAAGGGAGCGCTTGAGGCTGTCGAAACAGGTCTCAGACCGAAAAAGCTCTCTTCTTTTGCTCCGATATGGCTGATGATATCGGGAATTCTGAGCATCCTGACCTCTATAGCGATGCTGATCCTTGTATCGGTATTAAAGAGCGTATTCCTCGACGAGCTGATAAACAGCTATATGGGACAGCTCTCCCCCTACCTCGAAGAGGCGGCAAAATACGGTCTGTCATATTCGTTCTCCTCGATCTTCTCGGGTGTACAGCTTTATACGCTCGCCCTGACAGGTATTGCGGGAAGCGTATGCAACATTCTTATCGGTAAGGTATTTCTTGATGCAAAGAAGCTTGTTGCAGAATCCTACTTCCCCACCGACGAAGAGGCAGTCTACTACAAGAGAGAATTCTATGCGGCAAAGCATGCGGCGGAGGCAGAGGCACAGGCAAGATATCAGGCGCAGTACAGAGCGTCGTATCAGCAGTATCAGCAGCCTTACACGCCGAATGCCGGTCAGCAGTATCAGCAGCCTTATGCTCAGCCGGGTGCACAGCAGCAAGGGCAGTATCAAGCTCCTTACGGTCAAGGCGGAAACGGCAACACGCAGCAAAGCTACGGTCAGCAAAATAACAACGACCCCTGGTAATACAAATAACGGAGCCTTCCGATCGGAGGGCTCCGTATTTTTTATCTGTATTTTTTCAGGCAATTATCAACGGTCGAATACTGCAGGGGCGGGATCAGTGAATCAACCAATGCGTTTTTCTCTTTTATAAGATCGCAGACCGCGGTCTTGTCCGTAACGCCTTCGTCTGCACATTTTTTGCAGGTCTCGGATATGTATTCGGCATATCTTCTGCTGTCCCCGAGATATCTTTCTACCTCTTCTCTTCCCTCGGCTGTCGAGCCGTGGGGGTAATAATCGTGAGAGGCAATAAGACGCTCGAGCTTCATCTCCGAAAGCTTGTCAAGAGATGAAAAATAGCTATCAAAGCTTCCGAGCCCGCAGCCGTATCTGCCGACACCGCAAAGCTGAACCGCATCACCCGATATCAACGTCATACTCTCGGTATCGAGATAACCGAGCATATCGACGCTGTGTCCGGGGAGCGATACCGCAGTGATGCCGTCGGTTATTATCTGTCCGTCTGTAAGACAGACAAAATGCGGAGGATCGAGGCGCTCCTTGACAAAATTGCTTCCCGAGCATACTACGGCTTCAGGCAGATGGGGAATTATATATCTCAGTCCCCCTGCGTGATCACCGTGGGCGTGGGTGATAAGAATATGCGTTATTTCTCTCTTATCAATACCGAGCTCCGATATTGCAGGAAGGATGATATTCTCAGCATCCTCGCGCGTGGTCGCACAGTCAACGAGCGCCCGACCGTCCTTGTGAGAAACAAGAAAGACGGCGGTGTATATGTTCTCAAACGGAACCTTTAATCTATATATACGCTCGGTCAGCTTTTCAAAGCAATACATGGCGCACCTCACATTTCATATTCGTACATGAGACAGGAGAGCACGCACCCCGATGCCGTTTCGGTGCGAAGTATGCGCTTGCCGAGCCCGCACATGATAAAGCCGTGCTCGGAGGCAAGCATCGTTTCTTCTATCGAAAAACCGCCCTCGCTTCCTATAACTATGGCGATGCTCGCGGGTATTCCGTGCTCTCTCTTGTATTCGGAGAGCACCTCACGCAGAGGACGCGTGCCGTCTCCCTCGTAGAGAAACAGCTTCAGCTCCTTATCCTCTGCATCTGCGAGCATCTGTCTGAAGGTAATAAAATCCTCGACCGAGGGCAGACGGGCGCGGCCGCATTGCTTTGCGGCTTCACGGGCTATCTTGGTCAGGCGCTCGGCTTTCTTTGCCGAGGCTCTCGGATCGGGGCGGGAAACGCATCTGTCCGAGATAAACGGAACTATACCGTGAACGCCAAGCTCGACCGCCTTTTGCGTTACGTATTCGAGCTTGTCTCCTTTGGGCGACGCCTGATAGAGCGTGACCTCATATGGCGGCTCGTTTTCACTTTTTTCGGAGGTGAGGATGCGCGCCGTAACGCACACGTCGTCTGCAAAATCGAGAAGCTCGCAATCATGCTCGTTTCCCTTCATATCGCAGACGGTGATATGCTCACCCTTTGCCATTCTGAGGGCTCTCGAGATATGTCTCGCGTCATCCCCCGTTATTCTTACTGTATCACCGTCGAAATTATCTGTCGGAACGAAAAATCTCGGCATACGTACTCCTTTTTTATTCTATCAGTTTGCCCGAGCGTGAACACTCGGGCAAGCAGCGTTATTTTCTCTTTACAGCCATAGCGCACCAATCGTTTTCGGTGATACACTCTATGATCTCAAAGCCGTTTGCATCAAGCGATGCCTTGACCTCGTCTGCTCTCGGCATGATGATACCCGAAATTATGTACACACCGTCCTCCGACATATATGCCTTGATATCCGGGTTGAGCCGCATGATGATATCCGCTACGATATTTGCCATTACGACTCTGTATCCGCCGTCCGTCTTTTTGACAGACTTGAGAAGGTCGGACACACCGCACTCGATATTGGTCATACCGCTGTCACGGACGTTTTCTCTCGATACCTTGACGGCAACGGGATCGAGGTCGCACGCGAACACCTTTCCGGCACCAAGCTTGGCGGCACAGATGGAAAGGATCCCGCTTCCCGTGCCAACGTCAAGCACGTCGTCGCCCTCCCGCATATACTTCTCAAGCAGCTTGATAACCAGCCTCGTCGTTTCGTGAGTTCCCGTTCCGAACGCCATACCGGGGTCCATATAAACGGGGATCTCTCCATCGGAGATCTTATATTCATCCTTCTGCCATGCGGGAACGATGGTTATTCTGCCGAGGGGAATAGGCGCGTAGTACTGCTTCCACGAGTTTTCCCAATCCTGCTCGTTGTGTCCCTTAAGCTCAATATCCGCTTCTATCGACAGTGCGGCAAGCCTCTCGCGAACGAAAGCGATATACTCCTCGAGATTCTTCTCGCTCGGCACGAACAGCGAAACGCTCGCGTGCTCCTTGTCCGCGTTGAGAATGCTCTCGTCAACGAGATCTCCGTACATTCCGTTGAGTGAAAAATCCGAGTAATCCTCTATCATAAGACCGTTGTCGAGCATGCTCATGACCGAGCATACCTCGTCAAGGTCACGGCTCTTGCATCTTACGCAAAGCTGAGTCCAGATTCTATCCATGTCAATATTCTCTTCCTTTAATTGATCTTGTCAAACAGCCTCTTGAAGAAGCTCGTTCTCTTTGCGTACTGCTTATCTCCGCAGCTCTCACCGAACTTACGAAGGATGTCCTTCTGCTCGGAATTGAGGTTCTTCGGCACCTCTACGTTTATCGTAAGGTAGAGGTCTCCGCGGGATTTGGAATTCACTCTCGGAATCCCCTTTCCTCTCAGAGTGAAGGTCGTGCCGTTCTGAGTTCCCTCGGGAATATCGTATTTCTGCTTTCCCTCAAGCGTGGGAATATCTATCTCAGCGCCGAGTGCAGCATCGACGAAGGTAACGGGAACCTCGCAGTATATATCTGAGCCGTCTCTCTCAAAGATGGGATGCGGTCTTACGTTGATACCGATGATAAGATCGCCCGAGGGTCCTCCGTTCTTACCCGAATTGCCCTCTCCTCTGAGCGCTATCTTCTGTCCCTCATCTATTCCTGCGGGAATATTGACCTCGAGCTTTTTGGTGAGCTTGACGTTGCCCGTTCCGCGGCAGTTTGTGCAGGGGTCCTTTATTATCTTACCCGTTCCTCGGCAGGTGTCACACGCCCGCGTAGACTGCATTATGCCGAGCGGTGTGCGTGTCTGGGTGCGAACGCTTCCCGAGCCTCCACACACGGTACATGTCGTGGGGCTGGTTCCCTTCTTCGCTCCCGTGCCCGAGCAGTCCGAGCACTTTTCTATTCTGTTGAAGGAGACCTCCTTCTTGCATCCGAACGCTGCCTCCTCAAAGCTGATGGTGATACGCGTATATACGTCGTCTCCGCGCATCGGGCCGTTTCTGCGCGAGGATGATCCTCCGCCAAAGCCCCCGCCGAAGAATGACGAGAATATATCGCCAAAGCCGCCGAAATCTCCATCAAAGCCAAAGCCGCCAAAGCCTGCGCCGCCGCCCGAGGCGGGATCGAACGCCGCGTGTCCGTACTGATCGTATTTTGCCTTTTTCTCGGCATCCGACAGGACGGCGTACGCCTCGTTTACTTCCTTGAACTTTGCTTCAGCCTCAGCATCCCCGGGATTCATATCGGGGTGATACTTTTTGGCAAGCTGTCTGTATGCCTTTTTTATAGCCGAGTCATCTGCACTTTTGTCAAGACCCAGCACCTCATAGTAATCTCTCTTATCTGCCATAATGATCTTTATCCTTTAAATGCAGTTATTGCCCGACGGTATTTCCCGTCGGGCTAAACTGTAAAATCGATTATCAGTTGTTAGTCTTATCCTCGTACTCGGCGTTGTAGTAGGTCTGACCGTCTCCGCCCTGTGCGTTGGGATCAAAGCCTCCCTGTGCGTTAGGATCAAAGCCTCCCTGCGCGCCCTGCTGTGCGTAGAGCTTTTCGCTGATTGCGTAGAAAGCCTTCTCAAGCGCCTCGGTATCTCTCTTTATAGCGTCGTAATCGTCACCCTTGACAGTTTCCTTGAGCTTTGCGATAGCGTCAAGCACGGGCTGCTTATCAGCGTCGGATACCTTGTCGCCAAGCTCGCCGAGTGCCTTCTCAGACTGGAACACGAGGCTGTCTGCCTTGTTCTTAGTCTCAACGTTCTCCTTGAGCTTCTTGTCCTCTTCCGCAAATCTCTCTGCGTCCTTAACGGCCTTATCGATATCCTCCTGGCTCATGTTGGTAGAGGATGTGATGGTGATGTGCTGCTCCTTACCCGTTCCCTTATCCTGTGCGGTTACGTTAACGATACCGTTTGCATCGATATCGAAGGTGACCTCGATCTGAGGCACGCCGCGGGGAGCGGGAGCAATTCCGTCGAGCGAGAAGCGTCCGAGCGTGGTGTTTCCTGCCGCCATATCGCGCTCACCCTGAAGAACGTGGATCTCAACGGATGTCTGTCCGTCTGCCGCAGTAGAATAGATCTGGCTCTTCTTTACGGGAATAGTGGTGTTTCTGTCGATTATACGGTTGAATACTCCGCCGAGAGTCTCGATACCGAGAGAAAGGGGAGTTACGTCAAGAAGGAGAAGATCCTTAACGTCGCCGCCAAGCACGCCGCCCTGTACTGCCGCACCGAGAGCAACACACTCGTCGGGGTTGATTCCCTTGAAGGGATCCTTGCCGATAAAGCTCTTGACTGCATCCTGAACTGCGGGAATTCTGGTCGATCCGCCGACGAGGAGCACCTTGTCTATCTGAGATACGGAAAGCCCTGCATCTGCGAGGACCTGCTTGGTAGGTCTCATGGTCGCCTCAACGAGGTCTGCCGTGATCTTGTCAAACTCGGCTCTGGTAAGAGTGCCCTCGAAGTGCTTAGGGCCGGTTGCGTCAGCGGTAATAAAGGGAAGGCTGATGGTAGACGCAGTAACGCCCGAAAGCTCGATCTTTGCCTTCTCTGCCGCTTCCTTAAGTCTCTGGTGAGCCATCTTGTCCTTGCGAAGGTCTATGCCGCCGTTCTCGCGTGCAAAGGTATCTGCGATCCAGTCGATGACTCTCTTATCGAAGTCGTCTCCTCCGAGACGGTTGTTACCTGCGGTAGCAAGAACCTCAAACACGCCGTCCGAGATCTCAAGCAGGGATACGTCGAAGGTACCGCCGCCGAGGTCGAATACCATGATCTTCTGCTCTGCTTCCTTATCCATACCGTAGGCAAGTGCTGCTGCGGTAGGCTCGTTGATTATACGAAGGACCTCAAGTCCCGCGATCTTTCCTGCGTCCTTTGTAGCCTGTCTCTGAGCATCCGAGAAGTATGCGGGAACGGTGATGACCGCCTGAGAAACACTCGTACCGAGATACGCCTCTGCATCAGCCTTGAGCTTCTGCAGGATCATTGCGGATATCTCCTGAGGGGTGTATTTCTTATCATCGATGGTCACCTTGAAATCGGTACCCATCTCACGCTTGATAGAAGCGACAGTCCTGTCAGGGTTAGTGATAGCCTGTCTCTTTGCTACCTGACCGACAAGTCTCTCGCCGGTCTTCGAAAAGCCAACTACGGAGGGGGTCGTTCTTGCTCCCTCGGGGTTGGTGATTACTATAGGCTCGCCGCCTTCATAAACTGCAACGCAGCTGTTGGTCGTACCAAGGTCGATTCCGATTATCTTTGACATAATTATTTCCTCCTGTATGTCTCTGAATTATATATTGAAGTTTTTTTATTCTGAAATCAGTTTGCTACCTGCACCATGGCGTAGCGTATTATTTTGTCGCCTCTTCTGTAGCCCTTTTGCAGAACTGCGGCTATGACGTTCTCTCCGAGGCTCTCGTCATCTATATGCATGACCGCGTTATGGACGTTGGGATCAAACTCACATCCCTCTGCCGCGATCTCCTCGACACCCATCTTCTTGAGCGCTTCTTTTGCCGCGTTGAGTATCATTGCGACACCCGTATTCACGTCATCGCTCGAGCCGTAAGCCTCCGCTCTCTCGAGGTTATCGATTATGGGCAGTATCTCAAGTATCGCATCAGAATAAGCGTCCGAGTAAACGCTTTCCCTCTCTGCCTTTGAGCGGCGCCTGAAGTTATCGTATTCAGCCATTATACGAAGTGCTCTGTCCTGCTCCTGCTTGAGTGCGCTCTCGAGCTCGGCATTCTTAGCCATAGCATCGGCAAGCTCACCCTCGAGTTTTTTTAGAAGCTTCTTCTCCTTTCGGTCGAGCTTTTCTTCCTTGTCTGCCGGCTCTTGCTTTACTTCGGTGCTCTCAGCAGCCGCAGACTCTTCGTTTATATCTTGAGTTTCCTTTATCTCTTCGTTCATTTTATCCTCCGTTTATTCTGTCTTGCCCTTGCCGTCTCCGAGCAGCTGAGCTCCCCCCTCGGGCTCGCCTGCGATTATCTCGCTGACCCCCTTGGCAAGGTTTTCGACTGTGGCGATGACCTTGGAATACTCCATCCGTCTCGGTCCTATTACTCCGACAGCGCCTATCACTCTGCCGTCCTTCTTTACGGTCTTGTATATCAGCGATGAATTGGTCATGGAATCAATGACATTTTCGCTTCCTATAAATATATGCACATCATCGCTGTCGTCATTCTCGCTGATCAGATCAAGCAATCTGTCCTTCTGTCTGCCAAGTCCGAGCACGCCCTGCAGGCTCTCCTTCTCGGAATACTCGGGATAACCGATGAGGTTATCCATGCCCTCTATCGTGATATCTCCCTGGTCGGTATCGCTGATGCATTCGTAGATACCCTTGATGATCGGACCGATAAGCTTGCTGCCCATGCGCACCATTTTTTCCATCTGCATCATTATCGGAATATTGATGTCTGCTATCGACACGCCGCCGATCATGGTGTTGAGTGCGTTTGACACAGACGCCGCATCCTCGGGTATTATATCGAAGGGAACACGTATCGTCTTTGTCTTTGTTCTTCCGTCCTCGGATATCATAACGAGAAGAAAGCTGCGCTCGTTTATATACACGCACTCGTAACGGCGGAAGGAATCAAGCTCGGGACGGGGCTTGAGTGCAAGTCCTGTGTAGTTGGTAAGAGTGGAAGCGAGCCTCGAAGCCTGCCTCAGTATCTTGTCTACCTCGGTCTGCTTAGCGTCAAGCGCAGACTTGATGCTGTCAAGATCCGCCGACGCCTCGTTATACTCCTTTGCCAAAGTATCAACGTAAAAACGGTAACCGAGCTCTGACGGAATACGTCCTGCCGAGGTATGAGGCTGCTCAAGATAGCCAAGAGACTCAAGCTCCGCCATCTCGTTTCTTACCGTTGCCGACGAGCAGGATAGAAGTCCTCTCTCAAGAAGAGTCTTAGAGCCTACGGGCTCACCGTCCTGAATATGTGCCTCTACCACGGCGCGAAGTATGAGCTTCTTTCGGTCGCTCAGACCCTCGTGGCGTTTTTCCATATTAAGGGCCTCCTCTCAAGATCGTTTTTAGCACTCATATATGCTAAGTGCTAACTTCGTATATAAATCTACCACTATTCTGCCCTTTTGTCAAGAGTTTTAGCGGTTATTTTTATGAATTATTTGTAAATATCCGAGTTAAGTGCTAAAACCGCACTCGTTCAAAAAAAATCACCCGCCGCTCTCCCGCATGGGGAGCTCGTCGGGTGACGTTTCTTCGGTTTGATCATTCTTTCTCTTCAGCGCACTCTTGTCCGTCCTGCACAGTCGGCGCTTTTTTGAGCTCGGCATCTACTCTCTTAAGCAAAAATCCGCTCACTACCCAGAATATCATCGAGGTATCGGTGCATTTGAAAAACATGTCCGAATCAAAGAACACCGTAGCCATGATCACTACAAGAAGCAGGGTCAGAGCCACGACCGTGCCTGACGGCTTCTGCTTTGAAAACAGGCATACGAGCACATTCTTGAAGCATATTATCAAGAATACCCCTACCGCCAGCAATCCTATCACTCCGCAGGTAACAAGAATGGAAAGATAGCTGTTATGCGTATCGTATATATATCCCTGCTCGTACATCGCGGGATAGCCTTCCTTGATACGGCTCACGATAAACGAATCGGGAGAGGTCTCCTTTATCGCATCCATGTAGCTGCCGGGACCGTATCCGAACACCGCGGACTTTATGCTGTTGAAGGATGCCTGCAGATAATCCATCCATATCTGGAAACGGTGATTCGATATATTATCCTCTGTTGTATCGGGCCTGTCAACGACAACGGGCTTTTTATCGGTTGAAGGCTTCTTATCCGTAGTCGGTGTTTTATCCGTAGTCGGCTTTTTGTCGGTCGCGGGCTTTTTGCCCGTTTCCTGAGAGCTGTCAAGTGTTCCTGTCACCTTATCCGTTACTGCGGAGCTGTCAGCAGTATCGTCAGGCTGCTCGGTAGTGACCTTTTCTATGTACAGCGGGATCGCATCAAGAGCCCTTTCGGCTGTTGAGTAAGCAAGCATACCGCAGGCGAGCGTTATGACCGAAAGCACAAGACACACACCGCTTCTCAGCCAAATGCTGCGTAGCTTACGGCAGAGCAGATCGTTGCCCTTGAAGAAAATAAAGGCTCCGACAAACAAGGCGGTGAACAGTCCCACCTGCACGCTTCTCGTTCCGCTGATAATTATGTAAATAATAAACAGTATGCTCTCAAGTGAGTATAGCACACGCCTGCCGGTATTCTTCGCCTTAAGGGCAAGATACAGCGTAGCGACAGCCATAACAGACAAGAACAAGCTGGCATAATAAATGCTCGCGAAAACGCCGAATGCTCTTCCATCCTGAAATCCCTGTCTGCACTCGCTTCCGTCTACGATGATGTCATAGGAAATGTTAAAGCAGAACTGATATATCGAAAGCAAGGAAGCCGGCACAAACACAGCCGACGATATCGTGTGTATCGTCACAAAGAACCGCTCATGAAGCTCATCCTTGATCCTGTAGCACAAAGGAAACATCACAAGCATCTGAACTATCTGCCAGATGATGACCTTGGCATTCTTTCCGAAGCCGTAATTGATATTGACAAGACTTGAGAGGCACAGCACAGCGATGACTGCTATAAGCAGCCTTGTGTACCTGCTCTTAAGAAATACCCTGTCAGTAAATGCATCCCACAGGAACAGCGCAAATCCGAGCATTGCAAGACCGGAGGATACCGCGTCAAGCCCCGTGTCAAACAGAAACGCTCTGACAGGCGCTATCAGCCATATTATTTGATACAGCAGAGCAACCGATATATATCCTACGATAATACCGTTTATCTTTTTCTTAATGTTACTCAAAGCGTTTCTCCTTTTGTTTGTTGTGCAAATGCGCTCATTTGCCCCTCTGTCTGATCTTCCCTATCAGGCTAAATGCCGCGCTCCCGATATACCTGAACTCCTCCGTTTTGCAAAAAGCTATAGCGTTGACGGTGTTGGGTATAAGCACACACAATACCACACGTATAAAGAAGTTGAGCAGAAGAGAATCAGTATTCAAAAACATGCATGCGGCGTAAGTAAGAGCGCCCGCTGCCAGAAATACCGCGAAATAGCGTGCATAGCAGAAGAAATATTCTCTCACAGGCACACCGAATATATCCTTATATACTATCCTCGACTGAACCCAGAACGGGATGGCAAGGGTACTGATTATATTACCTATCGGAATACCTATAACACCGATCCGCGACACCAGCGCAATGCCTATCACAACATTGATGACAGCCTCGGCTACCGCAAACCACTTGTCCTTGGTATACTCGCCCGTAACGTTTCTTGCCACGAAAATGCACTGTCTGATGCCATACATATATATATAGGTAGACATGAGTGCTACTGTCAGGGGCGGGAACACCGCTTCCGATTTCTTTATCCACAGCTCGACGAAGGGCTCGCTGATAATAAAATAGGATATTGAAAAGAAGGAATACAGCATATAATTGACGAAAAATATCGTCTTGAATCTCTTATATGCGGCTTCTCTACCCGAAGAAACATAAAGATCTCCGAAGCTCGCCGTGATCCCGTTAAAAAACTGCGTACCAATCGTATTCACGGCATTTGAGAGCAGCAGGTAATTGCCGTAAAAGCCTCCGCGGACAACGTCAACGAGCTTTGTTACAATAAGGCTCGAGGTCGCCTGCAGGCTCAGCCCCGTAACCTTGTGGACCATGAGCGCCTTTATTCTCGTAAACAGGTCGCTCGTTTCGTCCTTTGATATATTCTCTTTTATTCTGAGATCAATATCAGGATATCTCTTCTTGAATAGCACGCCTATCGAAATATTCTCCACGAGACGAACGAATATCCTGACACAGAGATACACAGCCATCGACGCCGCGCTTCCGATCACGGGCGGAAGGATATTGAGCATGACCGTTTGCAAAACGAGCGCAAGAAGCTGGGCTGCGGTATAGCAGAGCGTCGTTACGTAATTCTTCTGATCAGCCACGAACATCGCACGTCTGTTGGCAAACAGATAGGATGCGAGCGTATCAAAAAGATAAAGGATGAATATAAACGAAAGCCAGCCGTGTCCGAAGTCCTCGTTTATGGCGTTGGGTATAAATACGGCAACAACAAGCCCCGCCGTAAGCACAACAAGTGCTATTATGCTGTACGCCCTTTTATAAAACTTGAGAAGCAGGGATATCTTTACCTTATCCCCCTCCGCTATCGGTCGGTAAAGCTTGTATACTATACCTGTGCCGATACCGAGCTCCACTACGGCAAGCATCGAGATGGCGTTTAAAAACGTGCTCTCAACACCCGCATACTCCGTGCCTATGATATCGCTGAACGCTCCGCGTATGATAAATGTGCTTATCATACATATCAGATACGAGCCGCAGCTGATAGCGACATTTATAAGTGATTTTTTTGTTCTCATTTTTCTTTGTTCTCCCGGGTCAGCATCTCTATAAGAGACACCCACTCTGCGAGAATCGTCTGTTTTTTGAACTTATCTATATCAAGAAAAGCATTGTCCGAGAACTGCTGTCTCTTCTCTGCATCCTCCATAAGAATACACAGCTTGTCCGCAAATGCATCCTTATCATAGGGTTCTACAAGATAGCCGTTTACTCCGTCACGGATGATCTCCCTCGGACCTGTCACAACGTCAAAGCTGACACAGGGGAGCTTTTTTGCCTTGGCCTCGAGAAGCACAAGAGGAAGCCCCTCTCTGTAGGAGGTCAGCACCATCACCGAATAATCACCGTAATACCGAGAAGCCCCCGATACCGAGCCGTGCATGACCATGTTTTTCTCTATACCGTACTCACGGAGCTTTTCTTCGAGCTTTGAGCGGTCGGGGCCGTCTCCCATGATGTGCCATTCCCAATCGGGAGCTTGTTTAAACACCTTAGCCGCAATATCCGCGAGCATATCAAAGCCCTTTTCCTCGGATATTCTGCCGACGGTGAGAAGCTTTTTCTCATTTACACGATACACCGCGTCTTCGGCAACCGTGCTCTCGTCTATCCAGTTATATATCGTCCTGACCTTGTCAGGTCTTGCGCCTATCAGCTCGACAAAATCCCGCTCCGACTGCTTCGTAAGGGCGACTGTCATATCGTAAGCGCGCACGCTCAGCCTGCGCATGAGCGTTCCCTTTTTGTCGCTGTACTGATTTCTCGGTGCTCCGTGCTCACAGAAAACGAACTTGCATTTTCTGCGCTTCCAAAAGATGGGCGCTATATAAAAGGCGGCGTAGTATCCTATAGCAAACACTACGTCGATATCATGCTCGAGAATGTACTTTTTCATTCTCGGCATGACCTCTCGGCGCATCCTGAGTATCCTTGCATTCGGAATGTCGAAATTGTGATAAATGATCCCGGGCGCTATAGAATCTCTGCCGTAATATGTGCCGTCTCTGTCGGATGCGGCTACAAAATGCACCTCGCAGCACTCTGCGAGCTCGTTTGCCAGATTGACCGCAACCACAGAGGCTCCGCCTATCTGAAAGTCACATCCGAAAAAGCATATCCTTTTCATAATTCCGGCTCTCCCGTAGTCATCCTTTGTTTATCTGTCTGTTTTTTTCATTATTTCTGACGAGCAGTGCCTTGTACGCGCTCACGCTGAACAAAAGCACGAAAGTCGCTATTTTTCTCGAGCGCGAGAGTATGCTCTCGCATATTATATATTTCGCTCCGCGCCTGATGTATTTCACAAGCGGCATATACTCGCTCTTTTCCACGTTGTCGGCGCACAGCATCTTGTCAAGCACAAAGAAGCGGGACCAATAAAGACGCATCCTTGCAGTCTTTTCAAGCGCGGGATGATGCTCACATATGAATTTGTAATTGTTCTCGTGCGCCTCGATGCAGTCATAGTGTTTTTTTGAGAAGGTGCGAGAGGTTATGCTGTTTTCACGGTGAAAATAATAATACTTTTTCGCATTTGTAAGGGCTACCTTCTTCGTTTTCTCAAGCAAGAACAAAATTACGAAGGCATCCTCGATTATCTTTCCCACGGGATAGCGTATCCCGTCAAAAAGCTCGCGCTTATAGAGCTTGTTCACGGCGTAAGCATAATTGATCTGCCCGTCAATGACGATCTTCATCGCTTCCTCGGAGGTACAGCCGAAATCGCTGATCTCGGGGACCTGCTCTGCTGCCTGCCCATCGTAAAGCTCATACACTCCGCACATCGACATATCAGCGCCGTGCCGCTCAAGCGTCTCGTACAGGACCTCGTACATATCGGGGTCTATATAGTCATCCGAATCTATAAATCCGAGATACTCTCCGCGAGCCTCCTCTATGCCTCGGTTTCTCGCATCCGAAAGACCGCCGTTTTCCTTGTGTATTACACGGATGCGGCTGTCTTTCTTTGCATAGCTGTCACAGATGGCGCCGCTCGAATCCTTCGATCCGTCATCAACGAGAATTATCTCGAGGCTCGGATATGTCTGCGCAAGAATAGAATCTATACACTTTGCAAGATATCTTTCCACGTTATACACGGGAACTATTACACTTATAAGCGGTGCTCGGTTCATATTCATAGTCGCGTTTTCCGTCCGTAGTTTGTTTTTTATTCTCCGTCCTTCGGATCTATTCTGTGCTCCTTTGTAACCGTGAGATCCTCGGGCTCGAAGTTAGCGGTAGGACGTGCTCTCGGTCTTCTTATTCTCGGCTGACCCTGGGTCTGCGGCTGTCTGTCGGTTGCCGCGGAAGCTGCGTTCGAAGAGAAATCAAGCATTGCGAGCTGATCCGCAAGATCATCGACCACGCTCGAGCCAAGCTCTGCTCTCTCAGCCTCTTCTCTTGATTCATTCATCTTTTTGATAATGAGAATTACCGCAACCGCAATTGCCGCGATAAGAAGCACAACGAGAATAATTATGCATATGATAAGTCCGGTGTTTGATGTGCTCTTAGGCTCATCATCCGCATCCGTGGTAACGTCTCCCGCATTTCCTGCGGGCTTGGTCTCCGCGGGTGTGGTCTCGGGCGCGGCAGTCTCGGGTGCGGTGGTCTCCGCAGCCTCAAATTCCGCCTTGATCTTGATATCACAGGCAGGCATCTCAAAGGTAATGGTCTCGGATGTACTGTCCTCGAGAGTAAACTCGCCTTCGGTTACCACCCAGCACTTGAAGGGAGTAGTCTTGTCCGTCTTGTCCACGGTAACGGTAACGGTCGAGCCCGCCTTGTATATTCCGCTTTCCTTGCCTCCGACAACGGTGAGTATGTAGTTGCCCTCGCTCGGAGCGACAACAAACATCGTTCCCTCCATCTTGCCTACGCTCTCATCGGAAACATACTCGGACACGTCAGAGGAGAAGTTACCCGAGGAGATCCTTATATCGCTCTTATCCCATACTCTGATGGTGTTGGGCTTGCCGTAAAAGGTTCCGCCGTTGATAATAAGCTTACCGCCGTTGAGCCAGATCGCAGGAGAAGACGAGTCCGCCTTTCCGAAGGTTCCTCCGCTCACCGTAGCCTCGCAAAGCCCCTCGATGTAAAGAGAGGTCTGATTGCCGCACACAAGCTCGCCGTCCTGAATGGTGATCACACCCGCATTCGCTCTGACAGCACCGTCGTATCCGGATATCTTACACCCGTCGATCACAAGGTTGCCCTTGGTCATCATAATGGCATAATTACTTCCGCTGCCCGTATTGTTGATCTCTCCGCCGCCCTCGAGAGTAAGTGTTGCACCATTGAGCATAAATACAGTATCGGGGCACTCGATCACATTATTACCGAGGTCTATCGAATACTCACCCTCCGTGAGGACGATGGTCTTTTCAATAATATAGCTTTTCTCGAGAGTGATGCTCTTGTGCTCGAGCAGCATCTGCTCAAGAGTCAGCTCCTTCATCTCAAGGACCGATGTGATGACGATATCCTTGTTTGCGACCTTGGGAAGAGTAAAGGACAC
Source organism: Eubacteriales bacterium (assembly GCA_045586105.1). Taxonomy (GTDB): domain Bacteria; phylum Bacillota; class Clostridia; order Oscillospirales; family CAG-272; genus JAZMZS01. The sequence goes on from JAZMZS010000082.1 coordinate 26,180, forward strand.
GGTCTCTGCCTTGCCCTCGAGCTCGGTCTTTATCGCCTCGTCCTTGCATTCCCACTCCTTGAACTGCTTATCGGGATCGACGATCGCACTGAAGGCTACCTTCTCTCCCGCATCATAGAAGAATGAGTTCAGGTTCTTTGAAGCGAAATCGCCCGGGAGATTTTCGATCTTACCGCCCTCGACAGTTATCTTGTAGGGGTGGTCGGACCAGCTGTAAACGTCAAAAGCATCGCCTTCTCCGTATTTTGCATTCATGCCTGTTGCGGCATTATAGGAAAACTCCACCTCTCCGTCATTTTCCTTGTAGAGCAGAAACTCAAGATTTCCTATCGTAGCACCGTTGTCCTTTATAATCAGCGGATAAAAATCTCCGCCTGTAAGATCTACCGTGCAATAGTAGCTGCCGTTTTTCTCGGTCATATTATAGGACAGCTTTGTTCCTGTAAGAAACTCGAGAACGTACGGAGAAGCAACAGGCTCCTCGGTTACGGGCGGCTCCTGAGTGCTCATCTCCGGCTCACTCGTCTCTGATGTATCAGCAGCCTGAGAAGTATCGGGCGCATTCTGCTCCTCGTCGGCGAGCACAGCAAAGGAAGTCATCACAGACACGAAAAGCGCAGCGATCAAGCTCAAAACAAGCAAAAATACTCTTTTTTTCATTTCATACCTCACTATTATTGAATGATAGCAGCAAGCAGCTGTAATTGAAGTTATGTTTGTTTTCTAATTATCTTATTTATTATACTACATTTTTTTGTACATGTCAAGAAAATAAGCATATACTACATTGCCGAAAAAACCGCTCAGGGAAGCGTTTTTTTGATGTTTTTTCTTTTTTTACACATAATTCATACTTAGGTCAAAAAAGATGCGGAGACTACCGTGCACGGTGTCTCCGCTCAAATTATTTATCGCTCGGGTCTACGATATATTTGTCTACCGCCTCGATAATGTCTGTGCAATCATCCGAATCGACGGTCATCGTCAGGGGCATTCTCAGATCAAGAGAGAAAATACCCATTATAGACTTTGCATCCACAATAAATCTTCCGTTCGAGAGAGAAATATCCGCATCATATTCGCACACGGTATCCACAAAATCCTGCACTGCCTCGATGGTCGGAAGCTTGATGCTTACGCTTTTCATTTCACTTAGTACCTTTCTTTTTCTTGTTTGAGTAATTATACTCTAAAAAAACCGTTTTGTCAAGTGCGGGTATCAGCACACATATCTAAGCAAAGAAGCCCTTTATTATTTTCATCTGAAGCTGTGCCGCCTGATATCCGTTACGGTAGTATTCACGCAGGCGCGCAGTATCCTTCTCAAACTTGGATATATGCTTGGTGGGGCGGATAACTATTGCCCTGCCCTCCGACTCGAGCGACTTCATATACTCGACGCTCTTCTCGTATCTCTCGAGGCGCTGTTGGCACGCTTCGAGAAACTCGGGATACTGCGGATACATGTGCTTGAGGATCCTCTTGAATTTCGCATATCCTCCCGCACTTGTTCCCTCGGGCTTGGTAAGGACCACAACTATCCTGTCGCACCCCTGCTCTATAGCCCTCCCGCACGGGATCGAATCGCCGATGCCGCCGTCGAGGTAGTGCTTTCCGTCTATTTCGACAGGAGCAAAAAACATAGGAAGCGAGCAGCTTGCCTTTATTATCTTCATGAGTCTGTCCTCGTCAGAGCCCTCACTGAGATACTCAGCCTCCCCCGTCTCGCAGCAGCAGAGAGTATACTCGGCTTCCGTAGGATCTGCAAAATAAGCATCAAAATCGAGCGGATGCTTGCCGTGCACGTCAAACATCTTGTCGAGATTCATAAACTGCCTCGAGTGTATAAGCTCGGTTATTCCAAAAAAAGATTCATTGCCGGCTACCGACATGACATTTGCCGTTCTTCCGATCTGCCTTGATTTGAGCGCGGTAATATTAGCCGCACCCGCACTTACGCCTATTGCGTAGTCGAAGTGCAATCCCTCCATCATAAGCGCGTCAAGCACGCCTGCCGTGAATATTCCTCTGAGGGCTCCGCCCTCAAGTACAAGTCCTGTTTTCATTTTTTACCTTTCCTATCGATCGGATACGTTCGGCAAAAGATACGCATATCCAAACGCCCCCGTATATAAGTAAACGTTGACAGCATCACCTATCTCAACAGAATCATAATCCCGGTATGATACGTTCATATCTACGGCCTTACCCTGCAAAACAACGGTCAGAACGTAATCATCCGGTCTTTTTCTGAACCGCGTATGGTCCTTATCGCTGACATAAAGCTCGCATTTCGTTCCGTCTGAGGTGTCAAATGCATAGTTGGATGACTTCAGCACCGTGACCGAGCAGAATGCACAAGCTAAGGTCAGGATCACCGTGGCGATCAGGCAGACCGCCGCCTTATTCTCTTCCACCCCTTTTGCGATCCTCAGGCACGCGATCACCGACATAGCAAGTCCGAGCACAGCACCGACCGCGCCAACGGAAAAGGTGTCCATGCTTAGCACAGTAATATACCTCGCATCGACGTAAACGTAAGATCCGAATACCAAAGCTTCGTAAAAGCAAGCGGATCGGCATTCTCTGTCCTTTGCAAGCAATGCGCAAAGCGCGGCAAACGCGAACATGAGCATAGCTATTGCCATACCTGCCCTGCCGCCGAGCATCCATACTATTCCCTCGGATATAATAACTGCCACGGGAATCAGAAACATGTAGCTTTCGATCGGTTTTTCGTCCTTCGGGCGTATCCCGCGCCAAAACAAATACACCGCATGCACGGCACAAAGCGCCGCGCAGACGTAGCTTGTCCAAGCAACATCTGTGATCCACAGCACCAATCTTGCAAGCGCAAGATAATTATCGAGTTTTCCTTTTTTGCCTGTTTTGATCTTCATTCGTTTTCCGTTCAATAATCGTCATGCTCCCTGAGATACTCCTTGATGTACTTAAACGCCCTCTCCTCGCCCTGCTCTGCAAGCACCCTCAGAAAATGCTCGATAAGGTCGGAGGTCTCGGGATGTATATCACGCACCGCACGTCCGCGCTCAAAATATGCAAGAGGGGATGCATCCGTATATTTGTCCTTCATGTATATCTTACTTGCAGCAACTCTGTCGCAGAACATCTCACCTACGTATCTGAGCGGCATTTTGACCGGGGTCATGCGCCTCGTCTCGGGGTTATAGTCCGTCCAGTATTCGAAGTGGTGCTTGTTACGACCCTTATGGTGCATCCATGCGCTCGAATACCCTATATCCGCTCTTGCGCCGTCATTCGGGCTTTTTGTGCCGAGATAATACTTTACCCCCTGCCAGAACTCGGACGGGCTGTATTTTGAGAGGTCGTGTCTGAGCCCCTGCCAAAGAATACCTATTCTTGCGCTGTTCTTTATTACCTCGTGCCGGTGCCTCGTTATCGTACCGAAATGACCGAAAAATTTCTTTATAAACATACCGTTATCCCTCTGAGAATTAGTGTCACGATAGTATTATACTACCATTGCGAAAAAAATTCAACAACAAAAAACAGAAGACCCGCCGTAAAAACGGCAGGTCTTCGTATTCGATCACATTATCAGCTTCTTACGGTGCTGAGAATATGCGCTGCATAAGCGGGGATCGCATCTCCGCTCTGCTCTATCTTGCACGCAACCGAATATGCGCTTTCGCTCACAGCATCACCGTATACCGTAACGTATCCGCCGTTGCCATCCGAGAGCCTTGCATAAGGTGTATACTCAAAGGTATCGGTGTATGCATCCTCGCCGATGCCTGTCATAACGGAAGTGAACACGTACTGCGAATCGTCCTGCGAATACAGCTTTGCAGGTGCGGAATCGGTAAACGCCTTTACCACAGCTATCTTGCGGATGCTGTCATTATCTTCTCGGTATATGACCGTACCGTCTCCCGCTCTTCTGACAAGAACACCGAACTCAACTACCTCGCGTCCGAGTGCTCCGTCTTTGACGTAAAGCTTGTCAGCGGCAAATTTCACTCTGACACCCTGACCGAGCGATGCTTCGGTTCTCACGGCAGAGCCGAGGTAACTGAACATTCCGATAGAATCGGTCAGTGCTACGTAGTCAAAGTTTGTGGGCTTGAGAGTTGCTGTCATGGCGTTTGTCATACGGATCTCGGATACGCCGCTTCTGTAATAATCAGCATCGGTCACGTTTTCCTTGTAGCCTGTTGCCAGATCCGACATTGTTCCGTCAAGAGCGGTAAACGTCTTTGATTTTTTGACATCAACGATAAACTCGCCCGCAGGAGCATTCGTGCCCGACTCGGCATTGTAGCTATAGATTCCGCAGTTCGTATAGCTTCCGCCGTTTACCGTTATCTTCATATTACCTTCATTGTTGGGGGCATAATAGGAAGCGCCCTTTCTCGACTGTCCGTAGATATTGATATTTTTGAAGGTTCCGCCTTCTATGTTAATATTTCCGGTATAGGGTGCAATTATCTTCGACTGTCCTGCAGCCTCAATACCCATCTCGGAGAGGGTGCTTGACGTGTCTGCCGAGTTGTTGTAGGTTCCGCCCTTGAGCGTGATATCTACCTTACCGCTGACCTTTGCGAAGCAGGAGGAGGAGGAGGTACGGTGATTTCCGCCTCTGATGCCAAGCCACACACCGCCCGCAATGTATATCGTCTGATCGGCATTGAGCATGTCATAGTCGGTCGATCCGAGCGTGCTTGTAGGAACGGCATAACCGCCGATTATTACATTTCTTCCCGTAGTAGCGGCGGTAGTCATGCTTCCCGAAGAGTAGTTTGCCATCGTTCTCGCGTTTGTGATCCTCAGGTCGTTCCAGTTCATATAGATGTACTTGACCGAGCTCGTAGTAGCGAAATCGAAGTAGTTGAACTCAATATCGTTGTGGAAGCTGAGCGAATCCTGGATCTGCATTCTCGCATACTTGGATGTTCTGTAATTGACAGACTTGTAAAGCGAGGTGAATATTACCTTGCCGCCCGCATCGGGGAATTCGGTATCGGAGGGTGCGCTCTTGCCGCACATTACTATAGTGCCGCCGCTCTGGGCGCTGACAAGCACAGCATAAGCATCGCCGAGCATTCTGTAAGCAGTATCTGCGCTCTTACCGTCGCCGCCCTCTGCCGCCGAGCCCGAATAGTAGACTACGGGACCGTTTGCATCAGCGAGTATCTCGTCAGCTACAAGATGGCAGGCTGTGCACTTGTAGAAGCAGCGCTGTGACTTTGCATCATAAACATAGCTGTATACATGCTCCGTGCAGGTAGTCTTCTGCGTCTTGCTGCCGCAGTTAAGGCATGCAGGACTTGCATCACCCTCATACATAAGGTAACAATGCTCGTTCTTGTCCTCGGTATTGTATTCACCGGTGAGCTCTCCATTGTATATGGTGTATTTGTGCTTTGTTTCACCGCAGGAAAGAGACTCGGTTATAACAAGCTCGATCTTGCTTGCCGAAAGCGAATTAACAGTGACGGTAAGCTGTGTATCGGTAAGAGTAGAATAAGCAAGCACGTCTTCTCCTCCGAGAGTAACCGCTGTTACCGCAGTCTTCTTGCAGGGAAGGTCAAGTGTTACGCGGTTGAGAACGTTCTTTACACTGCCGAATCCCGAAAAAGCACCTGCAGAGAAATATGTATCATCAAAATATGCATTACTGTTGCTTCCCATTCCGGTAAAGGATGCGTTCGTAAATTCTCCGCCCGAGACAACGAGAGTATATTCACCCGTCGGAGCAACGTAATAGCTGTCAGTGGTATCGGTGCACTGCATAGCATGCACCTTACCGTTATTGAAGGTTCCACCGTTTATATGAATAGTAACGTCACCCGCGACCGTAGGTGCGGTGTTGAACATATTTGTGTATCCGTATGCATATATCGGACCCTCAAACGTACCGCCGTTGATCTCCATGTAGACAGAAGCATCCGCTGTTGTAGAGCCCTGAGCATGGGCTGCCACAGCACCTGCGATGGTATCGCTCTCGGAGGTTGCAAGAAAATGTCCGCCGTTAATTATTATATTGGTTTCTCCGCTATTGGCGGTAAATCCGTGATTAAGAGTGAAGCGTCTGTCTCCTCCTCTTACATACTGCCATTCACCCGCCTCGATGCAAACGGTCTGAGTACCCGAAAAGCTCGAGGTTGCCGTAAGCTGCTTATCATAACCGGTAATTATGATCGGGCGGTAGGAAAGATCCGCCGCGGGGAAGGAATTTTCAAAGCCCGCGCCGAAGGTCACGTTCTTTGACATACATGCGAAAATATCGTTCTTTGATTGATGCGACATCTTGACGTAACCGAACTCCAGATCGCATCTTGCTACGTATCTGCCGGCGCTCGAGCCTGTGCACATGACTATCTCCGCACCCTGCTCTCTGTAGTCGACACCGTTATAATAGCTGGTAACGATAACAAATTCGTCACCTGCAAGTGCAGCTTTATCGCCGAGAGAATACATGTTCGAGCTCATTGCACCGAGCTCGACCTTTGTCTTGATAACAACAACATTTCTCTTTCCCGATTCGGCCTTGGATATTCCTGCCGAAAGAGAGGTAACAGTTTCTCCTGTACCTACGTAAATTACGTTGTCGCCGATTTTTGCTTCATATCCCGCATCGGATGCGGCTGCCTGTATCGGACGGTAAACGATGCCCGTGCAGAGAAGAGCCGCCATAAGAACCAATGATAAAGCTCTGTTTATTGTTTTTTTGCCGAATATTTTTTTCATTTCTGTCACCGTCCTTCTTTATCTGAGCTCGCTGACATCGATATCAGATCCGTCCGAGCCGATGCCGGTATAGAGATCAACATCCCATCCCGCAAGAGCCTGGGCTACCCGTATCGCATCACGGTTATTGACCTTACCGTTGTTGTCAACATCAAGGTTAGCGATCTTAACGCTCTCGCTATTACGTGATAAAAAGGACACAAGCATGCTCAGGTCGTCATTGGCAAGCTTGCCGTCTCCGTTTACGTCGCCTCCAACCGCCGCATAGGCACAAAGAGACAGCACGGCGCACATCAACACCGTAAGGGATAATACTGCAAATACTTTTATTCTCATACATACCTCTCGTATCTTT
>JAZMZS010000083.1:0-12563 GCA_045586105.1 Eubacteriales bacterium
CATACGTGATCGCCGACGACTCGCGATCGATCTGACGTATTGCACAATTTATGCAAGCGAGGCTCGAGGATGACAGTCGGGAGGGGCATTCTGCGCATGCATAATTTACGCAATTTCCTATGAGACAAGAAAGTGCCGAAAGGCGGCATTTGCGCTCCGGCTGATACAATGTTATATTACGCAATATGGAGGATAAACATATGCGCTATCGCAAATACATTTATACAGCATTGATCCTTATTTTCAGCATGTGTATGCTTTTTGCATCGGCAGACGCCGCCACCAACGGCGGCTACAGTGCGGGAAGCGATGCCGTATATTACGTCAGCAACACCGCAGGCTCAGATTCAAACGCGGGCACGGCTGCCTCGGCTCCGCTGAAGACACTCGGTAAAGCATACAGCAAAATGACCTCGGGTGGTACGATAGTCATATGCGGCGAGGTCTCTATAGCAAAATCCTTCGTTCCCGCAAATGCAGGCGGAACGGTGGTATACACCTCGGTGCACGGCGGTGTCAACTACGCTTCCTCAAAGGGAGCAAAGCTCCTCATAGGAGCTAACATGGCATTTTTAAACGACACCTACTTTGAAAATATCCGCCTGTACATATCGGCATCCTCCCTCGTTTTTTCGGGAAGATACCACAACTTCGGCTTTGGCACGGGTGTCACGGTCTATAATAACAGCACGGCGAGTGATTTCGTGTATCCGACAATTATCGGAGGCTACAACAATCCCACCACCGTTGCTATGGGCTCGTCCTCCGCTGACTATACCGTAACAGTAAAGAGCGGCACCTGGCAAAGTGTCTACGGAGGCAACCGTCGTTCCTCGGCATCGAATTCGGTAGGAGAGCTGAGCGGTGACGTTGCTGTTACCATATACGGCGGAAGCTTCAGGGGTGAGGTCAGCGTAACGGGAATGAATGTACACACGGGCAGAGTGTATCTCGGTATAACGGGCGGAACCTTCAACGGAAGACTGCTCCCCTTCAAGCGTGTCGGAACCATCTCCTCCTCAACACCGCGTACCTCCGCAAGGTATGACGGTGAGGTTCTTATCCGTCTTCGCGCAGGAACCTACAATGCCGACTTCAGATTAAGCGAAAAGAACGTATCCGACGTGTATGACACTTACCCCATATACAGCACGACCACCGTTGTTGTCAGAGGCGGAACCTTCAACGGCGGATTCTACGGCTACGGTATCGTCGGCAGCCTGCTGCTCAAATACGACCCCGACGTTCTTGATGCCGCAAGGATCGACGGCTTCCCGAATATAAAGACGGGAACGCTCACCCCTTCCTCCGAGCCCACCGAGCTTTCAAGGTTCAAAGCGCTGATAGGAGACAAATCGGATCCATATGTGATCGAGCGGGATGACGTATATTATTATTGCTTTTCCTCCGTGGAGACCGTGGACGGCGTGACCGTACCCGCGATCAAGATCGCGGCACACGGAACAGCCGCCTTCGGCAATCTGTCAAAGCAGTGCCGCACGGTGTTTACCTCGGCGGATACCGATATATCCAATGCAAAAAAGGAGTATTGGGCGCCCGAGCTTCATTATTTTGATGCAGCAACTGTCGGCTCGGCAAACGCAGGCTGGTACATATATTTTGCCGCAGACAACGGAGACAACGCAAACCACCGTATGTACGTTCTGCGTGCTACCGATCCCGAGAATCCCCTCTCCGACTACAAGATGATAGGCAAGATCACCGACAGCACCAACCGCTGGGCTATCGATGCAACCGTGCTTCAGCTCGGCGGCAAGCTCTATTTCGTGTGGTCGGGATGGCAGGGCAGCTCGAACGTTGCGCAGAATATCTATATCGCTTCAATGTCCAACCCCTGGACAGTATCGGGCAGCAGAGTACTTCTCTCCTCCCCCGCATATTCGTGGGAAACGCAGGGCTCACCCGACGTAAATGAAGGTCCGCAGATATTGCAGTATAAGGGCTCTACGCATATCGTCTATTCGGCAAGCGGAAGCTGGGATCAGTATTACTGCTACGGCATGCTCACTCTCACAGGCTCTGATCCCCTCTCGGCATCATCATGGACTAAGGCAAGCTCTCCCGTATTCTCCTCGGGCAACGGCATGTACGGTCCGGGACACGGAAGCTTCGTCGAGGGCGAGGACGGTGAGTGGTTCATGATCTACCACGCAAATCCCTCGCTTAACGTTCCCGAAGGCTCCTCGTGGTGGACGGAGCGAAACATCTATGCTAAGAAATTCACCTTCACTACCAAGACCGTAGGCGGAAAAACCGTATATTACCCCGTCTTCGGAGCCCCCGTGAGCCATACGGGAGAGACCTTTGCACAGGTGCGTACCGCCGACTATCATGCGGCAGGCAAGCACTTCTATTCCCCTGTAGCTAACTCCATAGACGGTAAGGTAACGGTGCATACGCGTTACTGCTATATCTGCGGAGCAAACGAGCAGGTCTCGGTCTCCTTCCCCGCAAAGCCCGCCTTCACGCTCAGCTCCGCACAAAGCTCCGTCACGGTCAAGTGGGATAGCATCGCAGGTGCGGACGGCTACAAGATCTGGCGAAAGGCTCCCGGCGAAAGTACGTATTCGGCACTTACCGCAATATACGATCCCGATGCCGTCAGCTACACGGACACGGAGCTTCTCACAGGCTCGAGATATTGCTATCTCATTCGTGCGTTTTACAAGGATGCGGCAGGAAGCATCCACTTCAGCGAATCCTCGGGCGGTAAAGAGGTATATACCGAAAGCGTACCCGGAGATATGGACGGAGACGGAAAAGCCTCCAACACCGATATCACACTTTTTGTAAGAGTGCTTTCGGGCTGGAATGAAAGCTATATCCCCCGCAACGCAGACGGCGACGGCGACGGCAAAATAACGAACCGCGATGCCGTTATGCTGATTCGGAAGCACGCAGGCTGGGATTGACAAGGCAAGCATCCGGAAAAATAAATCCAAAAAGGGAGCTCTTTTGCAAAAAGCTCCCTTTTTTGCTGCATCGATCATTGCATTTTGCCCCGCAAAAGGGGGGAAGCGCAAATTGTCGACGGATGAGCGTAGCGTAGCCTTCCCCGACCGGGGGAGGGGACCGTGGTGCACGGTGGATGAGGTCGCTCCGTAGGGGTTAAGCGTCGCCTCCACCCCCGCTGTCATCCTCGAGGGAGGGCTTGCCCGACCGAAGGATCTGAGCGGGAGATGAAAGTACCGGCTATGCTTCGCTCCGTTTCGATAGTTTTATAATACATTTGATTTTCGCATATGCGAAAATCCTCCTTCACTCCACCGAAGGTGGAACTTCACTCCGCGGCAGCAGAACTTCACCCACCTACGGTGCCTTCTTCTACCCCAAGCAATGCGAGCATTATTCCATAGACGCCGGGGACATTTATAACTTTGTTATTTGATAATATAGTTAAATTGTATGAAAACCGATATGTTTGTTTGTATCTTTTGCGTTTTATGTCAAATTTGAATATTGCATTATGACATCCTGATGATGCATTGCTACATTGAAAACACACCCCTGTTACATTATCATAGATAATAGTATTTACGAAAGGTATGCTTTCACAATAAAAACAATTTACATCTATGGAGGAATTATGATCAAGGCAAGAACCAGATTATTGTGCGCCCTGCTGGCGTTTGTGACGGTCTTATCGGGGTTGGCATTCCCTTCTGCCGTCTTCGCATCCGCCGCAAGCGGAGGGCTGCACAGCATAGCCGAGCTCAACCGTGAGACCGACGCGATCGATTCTCACAGCACAGAGACCGCGCTCAGCACGCTCGAGCTCGACTACCGCAGATCCTACAAAATAGACAACGACGAGATGATAAGCTCGGGCTCTATGTGGTATCCGAGGATCAAAAGGCTCGCAGACGGCACATACATCCTCTTTTTCCAGGACGGACGTTACGGAGGTAACGTATTCTACACACGCTCTGCGGATGCAAAGAACTGGGACACACCGTCAAAGCTCTACTCTTCCCATCTTACCTACAATAACACCTACATGCGCAACTACGCTAACTGCGACGCGATCCAGCTAAAGGACGGAACTCTGCTCACGGCGGCAATATTCCACGCCGTCAAGAAGGACGAGAGCTCAGCTTCCCCGAGCCGTTTCCTCATGAGCGAAAAGGGTATCGTGCTCAGACGCTCCTCCGACGGAGGCAGGAGCTGGTCAGAGCAGGAGGTGCTCTACAACGGAAGATGCTGGGAGCCGAGCTTCCTTCAGCTTCCCGACGGTACTGTACAGCTGTACTTCACTCAGAGCGCGCCCAAGGATGCTGTTTACAAGACCGAAATGGGAAACAACGTCTCGAGCGGTGTCGGTATGATAACTTCCTCTGACGGAGGTAAGAGCTGGGCTCCCCGCGTATTGACCTACCCCTACGTTACCCGGAATATTGCTGCCCAGCCTATATATGAGGAGAACGGCATAACCATGATGACCGACCAGATGCCCGTCGCCGTGCTCCTGCATGACAACGAGACCATACTCATGACTGCCGAGAGCCTGCTCCCCGACAAGAGCTCCCACAGCGTAAGCATCATAAGATCTCACGATTTCTTCAGCACGCATCTCGAGGAGAACGAGTACGGTCCCGAGGACAGAGATGACTTCGCGGTGACCGGAGCAAGCCCGTACATTGCGCTCTTCCCCTCGGGTGAAACGGTACTGTCCGCATTCGCATGGCTCAGACACAATCTGTATATCGGAAACTCACTCGGAACCGAATTCAATTTTGATCGGATATTCGATCCTATGCCTCATCAGGAGGTAGCAATGTGGGGAGATCTGTTCGTCGCTGACGCACACACTCTGCTCACATCCGCAGGCGATACTATAGTGGACGAGAATGAAACGACCAACCTCAACTCCACCGGTATCGGCGTATCCACGATCATACTCAACCACAGAATAGATGCAAAGACCGCAGCCGTCACCGTAGACGGTTATACCTCCGACTGGGATGATAACACGGACGCGCTGTTTGTCGGAAGCGTATCTCAGGCACAGAGCTCAATTCGCGCAGCTCACGACGCAAGCAACATATATCTGCTCGCAGAGGTCATGGACAATAACATCAACTCCTCCGACACTGTTGCAGTATATCTCGCGGCAGACGGCGCGGATATTGCATACCGTCTGACCGTGACCGCAAGCGGCAGCGTCAAGCTCCAGAAGATATCCGCCTCCGGCTCTGTAACGACCGTAAGCGGCGCTTCGGCAAAGATCAAGCTCTACGGAACGAAGGACAATACCTCGGATACCGATTCCGGCTACGTGATCGAGGCGCAGATCCCCGCTTCTCTGTTCGGAAGCGCAAACACGCTCCGCACCTTCGTCAAGCTGACAAACAAGGACGGCTCGACCAAGTATGATGCCGACATATTCGACGGAACCACCGAATCGGACAAGAGCACCTGGCACAAGATATTCCTCTCCGGCGCCGTCTGCGATACCGCGCCCGGCTCCTCCGACACTACCCCCGCTCCCGCATGGGACGGTGTGAGCGCATCCATCGACTGGTACGTAAAGAACACCGGCGCAAGTGAATTCTTCATCTCTACTCCCGCACAGCTGTACGGACTGTCGGTATTGTGCGGTCACTTTGAGAAGGTGGTCAGCGTAAACGGCGACTCGAAGATATACTACGATTCAAACTGCAACGTCATATTCGACAAATCCGGAATAACATCAAGCACGGCTTCCGTCGCGGCAACAAAATTTGCCGGAAAGAAGATCCGTCTGTGCGCCGACATAGACCTCGGCGGACATCCCTTCCTTCCGATAGGAAGCACGGGATCCTTCCAAGCGGCGATATTTGACGGAAACTCTCACAAGATAAAAAATCTTTACGTCACACCCGCAACAGCACAGCACAAGACCCAGCCGAAGCAGTACTACTACGGACTGTTTGCCGCTACCGCTTCAAGCTGCTTGGTACAGGATCTGACGCTTGAGAACCTACGCTTTGACCTGACCGTACCCGCCGCCGCAACAAGCGTGTATACGGGCGGTATCGTTGCATATCTGGCAGGCACCTCCCGCCTGTGTGACTGTACGGTAGACGGTCTCGGCATCAACTATGATCCTGCGGCAGGCTTCACCCCCACGGGAGTAATGATCGGTGCGGCTGTAGGTAAGTACGAATCAACGCAAAAGCAGGCAAACATACACGTATACGGCTTTGAGCTTTCAAATCCTCAGTCCCTCGATAACTACACCATCTCGGATTCGAAGCTCTACGGAAAGATAGTTAAATCAGGCATCACCGCATCCTTTGCGTATTCTCACGTCACCGACAAGGCACAGCCGAGGATCCGCGAGGAATGGGACGGCGTCACAGCCAACATAGGCTGGTATGCAAAGAACACCTCGGAGAGCACCTTCATGATAAGAACGGCAGAGGAGCTCTACGGACTGTCCGTGCTCACAGGCCATTATGAAAAGGCGGCAAGCGTCAAAGGCGACTCGCGCGTCTACTATGACGAGGAGTACAACGTCATCCTCGATGCTTCGCTCATCACGGAACAGACCCCCTACGTCGCCGCGACCAAGCTTGATGCAAAGACAGTAAAGCTCAACGCCAATATTGACCTCGCGGGCAAGGCGTTCCTTCCCATAGGAACGACAGGCTCGTTTAAGGGAGCTGTGTTCGACGGTCAGGGATGTACGGTGTCGAATTTCACCGTTTCAAGCGAGCAGGCAGCCCACAAAACGGTGATCGGACAGTACTATTACGGTTTCTTTGCCACTATCGCCGCATCCTGTAAGGTGCGCAACCTCAACCTCGAGAATATCACTCTCAACATAGACACCCCCGCAGCAGGCAAGAGCATATACGCAGGCGGAATCACCGCTTACGCCGCTTCCGGCACCTCGATCCGGGACTGCAGCGTCAACGGCGTGACCGTAAATTACGCATCGAAGGCAACCGCTCCCACAGGCGTGATGATAGGTGCTGTTATCGGTAAGCTCGAGACCTCCGCCAACAGCAATAACATCGTCTGCCTCGGATATGACTTCTATGATACGGCAAGCCTCGGCAACTATACGACGCACAGCTCGCTGATCTACGGAAAAGCAGCCTCCTCCTCGATAAAGCCGAGCTTCACCAACTGCTCCGTAACGAGAGCAATGCGTGCCGATTACGGCGATTATAACGCCGACGGCAGCATCACAAATGCCGATCTCACTCTGCTCATCAGGTATCTGTCGGGACACAGGATCGAGCACGCGGTCTTCGACATCACAAGCGACAAGAAGGTATCGAACAGAGATGCCATCCGCATCATTAACCTGCTGACCGATCCGCATATGCCGTAAGCATAGGCACCCGCGGCAAAGAATTAAACAAGTCGGACACATCTTTTCGTGCCTTAGCACGGTGATGTGTCCGGCTTTTGTTTTACGGAATATAGTATCGGAGACGGTTTGCGCAGAAAGAGACTTTTGATTTGTAAACGCTACGCTCGGTGCCGTCTGTTAGTGCCTCGTTCGGTGTCGTCGCTGAGGCGTTACGGAGCGACCTCATCCGTCGCCTTCGGCGGTCCCCTGTCTCGCTGCGGCTCGGTCACGCTCGGGCTTCGTGTGCCGTTTTGGCTGTCATTCACTCCCCTCGCGCGCTGCGCTTCCCACCGGGGATAAGTGAGACTCCAAATCTTTGATTTGGCAAGTCGAACTTATACAAGGGAGCGACACGCCTATCATTTGTTAAGCGTAGAAAGGCGTGGAGCGAGTCGTATGGCTATGCTACGCACATCCGTCGGTAGTTTTATAATAAATTTGATTTTAGCCAAAGGCGAAAATCTTCCGAAATTCTTCATTATTCATTATCCATTATTCATTATTTATTTCCTGCGTATATCACGCACCGAAGGTGCATTGCCCTCCCCCAAGGGGAGCGTATGCGCGCTCCGTCTCATATACTTTTTTGAGAAAAAAACGCACATGGGTGATTTTTTTTGCAAAAAAGTATGTACAAACGCAAGATTCCGTGTTAAAATAATGGGTGTGAAAAATATTCTTCTCGGCATTTCCGAGGCTCAAAGGAGTAGAAACAAAATGAAAAAGCTCTACACAGGAAAAACAAAAGACGTTTACGCACTCGACAACGGCAACGTTCTTCTCAAATTCAAGGACGACTGCACGGGCAAGGACGGTGTGTTCGATCCCGGTGAAAACTCGGTAGGTCTTACCATCGACGGTATCGGCAAGGCTAATCTCCAGACCTCCGTATACTATTTCGAGCTTCTCCGTGCGGCAGGCATCAAGACTCACTACGTAAGCGCCGACATCGAGAACGCTACCATGGAGGTACTCAACGCCGAGTGCTTCGGCAAGGAGCTTGGCGGCGGCGGTCTTGAGGTAATATGCAGACTTGTTGCTACCGGCAGCTTTATCCGCCGTTACGGAGAGTACATCAAGGACGGCACTCCTCTCGAGGGCGGTTACGTCGAGTGTACCTTCAAAAATGATGCAAAGGGTGACCCGCTCGTTACGGGCGAGGGTCTCGTAGCACTCAAGGTCATGACCGCTGAGATGTTCGAGAGCCTCAAGGAGCAGACGCTCAAGATCACCAAGATCGTTGCGGACGATCTCAAGACCCTCGGACTTGATCTCTGGGATATCAAGTTTGAGTTCGGATACAATAACGGAGAGGTAGTTCTCATCGACGAGATCGCCTCGGGTAACATGAGAGTTTACAAGGACGGCAAGATCGTCGATCCTATCGAGCTTACCAAGATCATCAACAACAGATAAGTAAGAAACAAAACACCCGCTTTGCATTCGGCAGAGCGGGTGTTTTTTATGCATGGAAATCGTAGAGTCAAAGAAACGAAACGGAGCAAAGCGTAGGGGAGGGGCTTGTCCCCTCCCGCAATTTAAGCTCAAACCTGCGGTACGGGACAAGCCCGTACCCTACGGAAAATTCGAGTCTCAAACGTGGTATATCCCGTCTTATCCTTCGTAGGATGCATCCTGCTCTGTCAGCATACCCTTTGCTTCCTCGGACATAAAGGAGACAGGGTCGGCGTGCTTGCCGTTGAGCATTACCTCGAAATGGAGATGCGGCTCCTGGGCAAGCTCTACCATCGCGGTATCCCCGATATAACCGATAGCATCGCCGCGAAGCAGACTCGAGCCGATACCCACGCCCTCGCACAGATCCTCTCTGAGATTGCGGTAGATGCATTCAAGTCCGCCCTCATGCTCGACCCTGACACAGCTGCCCATCATGGGATCATACCATACGTCGGCAATAATTCCGTCCGCCGCCGCATACACCTTGTCTCCGAGGGCGGCGTTGATGTCTATTCCCATATGAGTGCGGTAATCCTCCATCGTGCTCGAATACACGAGGGTGCTGTCAGAGAAGGGATGCGAGAGGATCCCCTCTGCGGGAGCTGACAGCGTGGGAACCGTATTTTGCGGAGCGGGTGAGGGCTCGTCCTCTTCATCTCCGTCCGCAATTACGGGAAGCGTCTGCGCGGGACGGTCGGGACTGAGTGCATCTGTCTGAGGCACTGACGGGCTGTCGGAGGATGGCGGCTGTGATGCTGCATCCGAGCTGTCGGCGTTCCCGGTGAGGGCGCCGTTCACATCATCCGCAATATTCGACAGCATGGAGCTGAGCATAACTATTACCGCCATTACCACGAGCATTGCCGCTACGGTGATATAAAGCACCTTTGTCGCTTGCTTTTCTTTTTCGGTTTTTCCTTTGATATTCATGTTTTTTGTTTTTTTCCTTTCATCAAAATGTATCTGCAAGTATTCTTGCCTTTTTTTCTCTTTGATATACAAAAACTTGTAATTTCAGGTGGGCGGTATCCCTTTTTTGTGACTTTTTTAAAAACTGAGCAAAAAAATGTTGCTTATTACGCTCGAGTATGGTATCATAATTTCGTATGTAAAAAAACAGATCGGAGACTGACATGGACAACAAAAAAGAATTTGCGCCGTATATTCCCGCAAGCAAGGTAACACCCGAGATGACAGTAACGAGCATCATAATGGGTATCATCCTCGCTGTGGTATTCGGTGCGGCTAACGCTTATCTCGGACTGAGAGTAGGTATGACGGTATCTGCCTCTATTCCCGCGGCGGTCATCGCCATGGGCGTGATAAGAGTTATTATGAAGAAAAACTCTATACTCGAATCAAACATTGTACAGACCATCGGAAGTGCCGGTGAGTCGGTTGCGGCAGGTGCGATCTTTACTCTTCCCACGCTCTTTCTGTGGGCAGGTGAGGGACTGAGTGAAAAGCCGGGGCTCATTGAGATCACGCTCATTGCGCTGATCGGAGGACTGCTCGGCGTGTTCTTCATGGTTCCGCTGCGCAACGCCCTCATAGTAAAGGAGCACGGCACGCTTCCCTATCCCGAGGGAACGGCTTGTGCCGAGGTCCTGCTTGCAGGCGAAGAGGGCGGCTCGTCCGCTTCCACGGTATTTGCGGGCATGGGCTTTGCGGCTCTGTTCAAGTTTATCATCGACGGGCTCAAGGCAGTTCCGAGTGAGATCAACCTCCGCTTCAAGGGCTACAACGGTGAGATCGGCACTCAGATATATCCTGCGGTAATGAGCGTCGGATACATTTGCGGACCGAGGATCTCCTCGTATATGTTCGCGGGCGGTGTGCTCTCCTGGATGGTGCTCATTCCCCTTATAGTTATGTTCGGCGGTAACGCCGTGATCTATCCCCTTGCCGACAAGACCATCTCCGAGGTATTTGCCTCGGGCGGTGCTTCCGCTATCTGGTCCAACTACATCAGATACATAGGCGCGGGTGCTCTCGCGGCAGGCGGTATCATTTCTCTTATCAAGAATCTTCCTTTGATAGTGCGTACCTTTGCGGGCGCTTTCAAGGGTCTTGGCGGAGCCCGCGGCGGTTCCGAGAGGACCGCGCGTGACATTCCGATGCCTGTAGTACTCGGAGCTATCGCGGTCCTCACTCTTCTCGTATGGCTCATTCCCGCTATTCCCGTTTCCTTCCTCGGTGCTATGCTCGTAGTTGTATTCGGCTTCTTCTTTGCTACCGTTTCCTCGAGAATGGTCGGACTTGTCGGAAGCTCGAATAACCCCGTATCGGGCATGGCTATCGCAACTCTGCTCGTATCCACCCTCATTCTCAAATTTACGGGTGCAGAGGGTATCGCGGGCATGACCGCCGCTATCGCGATCGGATCGATAATCTGCATCGTTGCCGCTATCTCGGGCGACACCTCGCAGGACCTCAAGACTGGCTATATTCTCGGTGCAACGCCGCAAAAGCAGCAGTTCGGCGAGATCATTGGCGTCGTTGCATCCGCTCTTGCTATCGGCGGTACTCTCTACCTGCTCGACTCCGCATGGGGCTTCGGCTCCGAGGAGCTCGCAGCACCGCAGGCTACCCTCATGAAGATGATCGTCGAGGGCGTAATGAGTGCTGAGCTTCCCTGGAATCTTGTATTCGTCGGTGCGGTGATCGCTATTCTCATTGAGGTCATCGGCATTCCCGTGCTTCCCTTTGCTATCGGTATCTACCTTCCCGTTCAGCTCAACGCCTGCATCATGGTCGGCGGCGTTATCCGTCTCGTGCTTGACAAGATAAAGAAGCCCGAGGAGGAAAAGAAGGAGATCGTAAACGACGGTGTTCTCTTCTGCTCGGGTATGATCGCAGGTGAGGGTCTGGTCGGTATTCTTCTCGCAGTATTCGCTATCTTCGGAATCGACAAGCTCGTTGACGTTTCGGGCATTCTCGGTCTCGGAGAGATAGGCGGTGCTATCGGCTCCGCTATCGTGTTCGGGCTCGTTATACTGAGCCTGCTCGGCTTCTCACTCTTCAAGAAGAGAAAGAAGAATGGCTAAAAAAAGAGGCGGGGAAAACCTCGCACAAAAAATTCCCGTCCGCTCGCAGAGCATCACTTGGGATGCGGACGGTGAAGGTATAGTTACTATCCACGTCGAAAACAAGGGTGTGATGAAACGTATCACTCAGCTTCTCTTAAGAAAGCCGAAGGTATCGCACATACATCTCGACGAGATAGGCAGCTACGTATGGCAGCTCATAGACGGTGAGCGTACCGTCGCCGAGATCGCGCTTCCCTTTGAAGAGCATTTCGGTGAGCGCGTACACCCTACCAACGAGCGCCTCGGACAGTATTTTTCGATACTCGTCTCCTACGGCTTCGTTGAGTGGAAGAATTGAACAGGTAAATTAATATGGGGAAAAACTTTTGATAAAAGTTTTTCCCCATACCCTTTTTCAAAACCTTTATCTCCTTTTCTTCAAAGGGGTTTTTTATATTTGCGAGCGAGGGGAGAATACAAGCTGGAAGAAATAGTAACGTTATTATCTTCTCCCGCTCAGATAAGTGAGACCCCAAATCTTTGATTTGGCTGGTCGAACTTTAAGTGACACCCCAAAACTTGTTTTGGTTGGTGGAACTTATACATGCGTAGTCGGAATGCATGCGAGCGAAGCGAGTCGCTTCCTTCGCTGCGAACCCCCAAGCGATGCAAGCATCACTTGGGAAGTCGGAGGCCAAGCGGTCTTAGGAAGA
>JAZMZS010000084.1:0-3084 GCA_045586105.1 Eubacteriales bacterium
CATCATGCAATTGACAGTATCGATCTCCCTGACTTTGCAAATATTACAGAAATTCTGTATCTTCCCACTATTGTAAACGACATGGTAAAGGTAGAGTGGTCATCGGATAACAGTAACGCAGTTGAAGCAAGCGGATACGTAGGCGTTATTCACCGTCCGAATGCAGGTGAATTGGCGGCAAATGCAAAACTTACCGCAACGTTCTCCCACGGTGATTATTCAAAGAGCGTTACTTATGATGTGACAGTTCTCCCAAAAGTATCAGGAGAAACTGAATACACATTGACAGTTGACACAAAAAACGTGTTGCACCCCATGAGTCCTACTATGTACGGTGTGTTTTTTGAGGACATAAGCCATGCAGGAGATGGCGGACTTTACCCCGAACTCCTTCGAAATACTTGCTTCCATGATGCCACTGATTCTATTCCTTACTGGTATCTCTATACCTCGGACGGTGCAAGCGGAACAATGAGCCTTAATGCGACTAACACGCTGAACGATGCACAGTTCCAACATTTGAAGCTTGACGTTTCAACAATGCCAAATGGCGGGTATGTAGGTGTCCGCAATGAGGGATATTTTGGTATGGAGTTTGAAGTTGGCGATAACTATAACCTCACTTTCTATGCACGCAGTGATGACTTCTCCGGCTCTGTTTCGGCAAAACTGCTAAGTGTAACGGGAGAAGAGATTTCTGCGCCAGCCAAAGTATCAGCAATTACTTCTGCGTGGACAAAGTATTCTCTCACACTCACTCCAACTGAATATGCGGCGCAGGGACAGATGGTACTCTACTGCGAGGGAGATACAGGAACAGTATACTTTGACGTAGTATCCCTCATGCCCGAAAAAGTGTATGGTAAATCCGGTCTTAAAGTAGACATGGCAGAGTCTATGGCGGATATGAATCCTACGTTCCTGCGTTTCCCCGGCGGTTGCTATATTGAAGGTAAAAACTTTTCGCAGTCATTCTATTGGAAAAAGACACTCTATAACAAAGAGGACAGAGCGGGACACGATAACATTTGGGGATACCGCTCAACAGACGGGCTTGGATATTATGAATTCCTCCTTCTTTGCGAAGACCTTGGCGTAGAACCTCTTTATGTATGCGGCATTGGCATCACCCACGGACCAAACGAGGATTGGACATATTGGGTAGACGAAGTCATGGATGCCATAGAATTTGCAAACGGAGACATAAATACCGAGTGGGGCAAAGTCCGTGCAGAGATGGGACACCCTGAGCCGTTCAATATGAAGTACATAGAGATCGGTAACGAAGCAAACTTTCAGCTTGAGCGGTACGAAGAACGCTATCAGGATTTCTACGATGCGATCAAGGCAAAGTACCCTTATATGAACATTATTGCAAACTGTGATATCGAGGGCAAGACCATAGATATAGTAGACAAGCACTACTATGACACT
Organism: Eubacteriales bacterium; assembly: GCA_045586105.1. GTDB lineage: Bacteria > Bacillota > Clostridia > Oscillospirales > CAG-272 > JAZMZS01. Next base: position 1,435 of record JAZMZS010000084.1, read on the forward strand.
CCGGAGTGGTTTGCCGATAGCGGATACCTCTTTGACGGATACAGAAAAGATGATTATAAGGTTTATGTAGGAGAATATGCTGCAGCAGTAGCACAGGGACTTCAGAATTTGAATGCCGCAATCGGCGAAGCCGCATTTATGGTAGGCATGGAGCGAAATTCGGATGTTGTTACCATGACCTCCTACGCTCCGTTGTTTGCAAATCCCAACCGAATGAACTGGAGTATGGCGGCATCCTTCTTTGACAGCTCAAGATTTTACAGATCTCCCTCGTATTACGTACAGTCTCTGTTTGCAAGTAACGTAGGTGACGACGTGCTTAACAGCAAGCTTGAAGCAAGCGACGGCTCGCATGACGGTTCTAACGTTATTTCGGGCAGTGTAGGTCTTTGTACCTGGAACACAAACGTTACCTACAGCGATATCAAAGTAACGTCAAATGTTGACGGCTCCGTGCTCTTTGACGGCAACACCGCATCTGCAAACGATTGGACAAGCAGTAAGGGGCAGTGGAGCATAGAAAACGGAAAATTAACGCAGACGCAAATTGCTACGGATTGCAGGATCTGGATCGACGGCAAAAGCTTTACCGACTATACCTACGAAGTAACCGCAAGAAAGAATAGCGGCAAGGAATCGTTTATTATCCTTGTAGGTGCAAAGGATACCGACAACGTATTCTTTATAAATCTGGGCGGTTGGAGCAATACGAAGAGTGCCGTACAGCGCATCGAAAACGGTGTCAAAATGGCGGTCACCAATACAGTGAACGGCGGGTTTGAAGCAAACCGTGATTATAAGATCAAGGTCGTGGTGTCGGGCAACAAGTTCACTGTGTTTGTTGACGGCGAAGTAATGTTTGAGTATTCCAAGAACTATTCTCTCGATTGCCCTTTAAACTACGTAGTGGAAAAGGATAACACCACAGGTGATATAATCATCAAATGCGTCAACGCTTCGGACAAGGATTATACGGTAAATATCAACCTTCTCGGCGCGACAAATGTAGGCACTGAGGCAAAGGCTACCGTATTGACGTCGCAAAGCAAGTATGACGAGAACTCCTTTGAAAATCCCGAAAACGTAGCACCGACGGTTGTTTCGGTTTCAAACGTAAGCAACGATTTTGAATATACGTTTATGAGAAACTCCGTCACCGTGCTTGTTATCCCGACCGGTGATAAGATTGCAAACAAAACCACACTTTCAAAAATGGTCGATGATGAGAAAGCAGAAGCGTTAAACAAGGATAACTTCACCGAAAAAACATGGCAGGCATATAAAACGGCTCTTGCCAATGCGGAAGAAGTTCTTATAAACAGCACTGTAACGCAAAAGGAAGTAAATGATGCTGTAAACGCTTTGTCAGGCGCTAAGGCGTTGCTCGAGAGAAGATCCGCGAATGACCGGTAAGATAGATGTCGTCTAAACTTATCGCACGTTAATCAGTTATACTGTAAGGCACAGAAAGGAATTACAATATGAAAGCTAAAATTACGGTAAACAAAAAATTCACCATCGGTGAAATTGACCGACGTATTTACGGCTCGTTTATAGAGCATCTCGGCCGTGCGGTCTACGAGGGAATATACGAGCCTGATCATCCCACAGCGGATGATCAGGGCTTTAGAGGAGACGTGCTTGAGCTTG
>JAZMZS010000085.1:0-7129 GCA_045586105.1 Eubacteriales bacterium
GGCTCACTCGTTCCCTTTGTAACGAGGTCGTCAATGAGCGTGCCGATGTACGACGATGCGCGAGAAAGCACCATTTTCTCCTCGCCCTTAAGCTTGAGCGCGGCGTTTATTCCCGCAACGAGTCCTTGTGCCGCCGCCTCCTCGTAGCCCGAGGTCCCGTTGAACTGACCCGCTCCGTAGAGTCCCTCGTGCTCCTTGAATTCGAGCGTGGGGTACATCCCGGTAGGATCGGCGCAATCGTATTCGATAGCGTATGCGTAGCGCATGATCTCGGCTTCGGAAAAGCCCTCGAGCGAGCGGAGCATTTCATACTGCACGTCTGTAGGAAGCGAGGTCGAAAAGCCCTGAATATACATTTCGTCCGTCTCAGAGCCCATCGGCTCTACAAAAAGCTGATGGCGCGGCTTGTCTGCAAAGCGCACGAGCTTGTCCTCGATCGAAGGACAGTAGCGCGGTCCCGTGCCGTGTATCTTTCCCGAATACATGGCGGAGCGGTGGATGTTTTCCTTGATTATGCTGTGGGTCTTTTCGTTGGTGTATACGATGTGGCAGGGGGTCTGCTCACCCCTGAGGTAGGTGTCCCTGTCGGTATCAGAGGAGAAGGGAAGCGCTCCGCACTCACCCGCCTGCACCTCGAGCCGAGAAAGGTCGATAGTACGGCGGTTTACTCTTGCAGGTGTACCCGTCTTGAAGCGGACGAGCCTTATTCCCGCATCCGAGAGGGAAGCGGACAGCCCCTTTGAGGGCATCAGCCCGTCGGGACCTGCCTCATAGCTGACATTTCCCACAAAGATCTCGGATTCGAGGTAAGTGCCCGCACATACGATCGCCGCCTTGCATTCCCAGCGCTCACCGAGCGAGGTAATGACTGCCTCGACGTGCTTTTTGCCGTTCTCGGAAGCGGAGAAGCATATCTCCTTTACCTCTGCCTGAATGAGGCGCAGGCGCGGAGTGCGCTCGAGCGTTTTTTTTATCACGGTCTTGTAGAGCGCACGGTCTGCCTGCACTCTCTTCGAATGAACAGCGGCGCCCTTTCCCGTGTTCAGCGTGCGCGACTGGATAGAAGCGCGGTCGGCCGCACGTCCCATCTCACCGCCGAGGGCATCTATCTCATAAACGAGATGCCCCTTGCCCGTTCCTCCTATCGAAGGGTTGCAGGGCATGTTTGCCACGGCGTCAAGATTGATGGTGAACAGTACGGTGTCATGCCCGAGCCTTGCCGAGGCAAGCGCCGCCTCTATTCCCGCATGTCCCGCACCTATAACTGCGATTTCGGTTTTGAGTATCATAGTTGTCATCCTTGCTTTTCGAGCTTGGCGATCAGCTTCCAGCCCTCCCCGTCATAAACGGCAAAGGTTCCGCAGGAAACGTTCGATATATGGTCGTACTTGAAGGGAACGATCAGATTTCCCTCACGGTCGATAATGCCCTTTTTGGAGCCGGAGAAGCCGAGCACGCCGAGCCCCTCGGCAAAGGGACGTGCATATGTGAATATCGGCTGTGCTATCCATTTTCCTTCTGTGCTGTAATAGCCGTAATAGCCGTCACGTCCGAGCAGCATTACGCCGTCCGCATAAGCGAGAAGATCATAGCCCGAGGGCATGGGGAATCTCTCTCCCTTGTCATCCACGAGGTACTGGAAGTCACCCGAGATCGTGTTTTTGTACTTGTGGTCGATGTCTATCTGCCTTACCATGACGTAGCCCTCGTCAAAGTAGAGCGAGCCGATCGAATCGACACCCCTGAGCAGAGGCTCGGCGTAGCCTGTGAGGAACTTTCTGTTGCTCTGTCCGTAATACTCGCCCGTTCTCGAAACGATCGGTCTTGCATAAATATCACGGAAGCTCATTCGTCCGTCACGGTCAACGGCTGCACACAGCCCGTCCTTGAAGTTGTAGAGACGGTAGTATCTGTAGAAGTTCGAGAGCTTTGACTCGTCGGGCGCGTTTCTGTAGTCGGAGGAATACTTGTAGTCATATAGACCAAAGCCCCAGCGGCGCTCCATTACCTCTACGCTGACAAACAGCCCGTCCTTGGTCATGGTGTAATTGGAATATTTCGGACCCGTCGTTACTGCTCCGCTGACCGCAGCGGTATCCGATACGGGGGCTGAGCCAGCCTCCGAACCCGCAGCCGACCCTGCCTCGGTTACCGCCTCTGTCGGGGGAGCTTCGGGGGTGGTCTCGGGAGCGGGGGGTGCTTGTGTCTCGGCTTCTCCCGAGAGAAGCTGTGCCACACTGTCAGCTGCAAACAGGATCTCTGTTCTCGGCGGTCTTGCGAGTACTATGTTGTCCGAGCTTTCGGAATTATCATACGCGCTCGGTGCTGCGGATGGCTCTGTTTGCGCAGGCGGATCCTGTGCGGGCGGATCCTGTGCGGGAGGGTCTGTCACGGCAGGCTCCGTCGGGGGAGCTTGCGTTTCGGGAGCACCGGTTTCGGGCGCGGGAGCTGTGCCCGATTGTGTCTCGGATCCTGCGGCTGTGCTTTGATCCGTCGAGGGAGCCTGTGTTGCGGGAGGGGTAGTCACAGCGGGTGTGTTCGGCTTCGGCGCCTGTGTTGCGGGAGGCTTTGTTCCCGAGGTTGCAGGCGGAACGCCCGATTCTATGTAATCACCCGCATCCTTCTTTGCCATTTCCACAATACAGCTTACCACGTGATGGAAACGCCCGTATCCGTTGTCGGAAAGACCGAATCCCGGCAGATAATCGTAATACACGCCTCTTGAGTCGAACTCGTCGTCATAGTCGGAAAGAACGAACTCTCCCGTATCCTCCTTCAGCATATAGTACGTGTCATAGCCCTCCGCTACCAGATGAAAGAGCGGTCTGTCCGACAAGTCGCGCACAAATGCGGGCGTCATGTAGGTGTGAGGGTAAGAGCCGATGACCGTGCCGTCATTTTTCATTATCGATATCTGCTCTCCGTTGTCTATCAATAGATACCCCATGTAGAGCTCTACCGACATGGAGAGAGCCGAGGAAAACTTCTTTGTGGGGTAGGGGATCGCTCCCTCTTCCTTTCTTGCACTGGTAAATTCGACCACCAGCTTGTTTGCGCCGTACTCGGCTGTCGGAAGATCGAGCGAGATCTCTGCGAGCAGGATCTTGTCGCTGTAATCGGTATAAGAGATGCTGTAGCCGTCGGCGGTGTAGGTCTCGGCAGAGGCAAAGCCCTCATACTTTCCCGGGCGCTCGAGCTGGTCGGACGGAATGACATTTGTGCCCGTGTTGTTCGAGATATTGTCCGAGGAATTGAGCGAATCGAGCACCTCGTCAGATACCGCTGGGGCGTTCGGGTTCTCTACCGCACCTCCCGAGAACTGAGGCGTCGTCGGGGTGCTTGTGAGATTGTGGTCTCCGTAGTTATCCGAGCGGGTGATGAAGGAAAAATCATACACGCCCGCCTGATACAGTATTGCCGCCGCAAGAATGAATGAGAGTATTCCGAGAGGAGCGATGCGGCTCTTGATAAAGGTAAAAAATCTTTTCATAAGTATACCGTCCGTTTTTGTGTGGTATCAGATCATTTGTGGTATTTACGTCCTGCGTTGATCGATAGAGACCGATACAGCGCCTCGGAGAGTATTACACGGGCGAGCCTGTGGGGAAAGGTCAAACGTGAGAATGACAGCCGCATGTCGCACGCCGCCTTTACCTTGTCCGAGAGCCCGTGGCTCGATCCGATGACGAATGCGGCCTCCCCGCGCTCGGCAGAGGCACGTCCGAGAATGTCCGCCAGCTCCTCGCTCGAGGGCTGCTTTCCCTCGATGCAGAGTGCTATCTTCAGCGCGTTTTTCGGAAGCGAAGCGAGAATTCTCCCGCCCTCCTCCTCAAGAGCAGCCCTGACGGCACTCTCGCCCGACTTCTCGTCAAAGGGGGCTTCCTTTAGGTTGATATTCGTGATCTTTGCAAATGCGCCCATGCGCTTTTCATATTCGTTTATTGCCTCGCGGTAATAGGATTCCTTCAGCTGTCCTACGCTGATGACGGTTATTCTGAGCATGCTGCGCCTCCGATGTCCGAATCGCACAGACACACGGGAGTGTCGGGACGTGCGCACAGGACGCTGATCTGTTTGTTTGCGACTGCCTCCTCCGTAAGCCTGAGAGCAAGGCAGGGGTCGTTATTTTCCTTTGAGATATGCGCGAGGATTATGCCCTTCGTCCCGAGCTTTGAGAGATAGGAGCACAGCTTTGCGCAGGATTCGTTTTGAAGATGCCCGGAGGAGGAGAATATCCTCGCCTTGAGATAGTCGGGATAAGGACCCGTTTTCAGCATTTCGGGATCGTGGTTCGACTCTACTATGACGTAGTCACATCCGAGCAGTCCCTCGGCGATCTCGCAGGTCAGATGCCCTATGTCTGTGGCGATCCCGACCCTGACCGTCTCTTCACCCTCGGTGTATTCTATTCTGTAGCCGAGACAGGCGCGCGAATCGTGGCAAACGTCAAAGGCTTTGACGACGATCCCGTCATCCTCGTGTGCTTCTCCCGCATTCAGCCTGAACCACCCGGAAACGTCCGAGCCGCATTCTGCCATGGCATCGGCGCACAGCGTATGCAGATGTATGCGCATGGCGCTGTTTTTCTTTTGGAGGACTCTGAGTGCCGAGGTGTGGTCGGAATGCTCGTGCGTGATGTAAACCGAGGAGATATTCTTTATGTCGGTGCCTGCTGCCTCGAGAGCCGAGCAGACAGCCTTCGCGTTTTTGCCCGCATCGATAAGTATCTCCTTTTGACCAAGGCGCAGATAATGGCAGTTTCCCGAGGAGCTCGAGAAGAGAGTGTAGACTCTTACGTTATTCATATATGTATACTGACCCATTTTATATAACTTGATATAACTATTATAACTCGGATTTTTTAACAAATCAACAACGAAGCAATAATATACGGAGAAAAAATTGCCCGGCAAGACGTAAAAATCCGGTTGATGTGGATAATTTTGCTAATAGTATGGAAATTTCTAAAAATATGTGCTATTATTGGAGAGTAAAAAGCTATATGGAGGTCGACCTATGAAAAAATTACTGCTGACGGCATTTGTGCTGATATCCTTGCTTTGTCTGCTCGTTTCCTGCTCGGGAAGCGCACAGGGCACCGATGCACAGAGTACAGCCGATGCTTCATCCGACACCGCAGCCGATACCGCGGCGCAGGATTCGGACGGGGGCACAAACGGCAGGCTGCTTGTAAGCTCCGAGGGCACCGAGTACGTTATGATAGTGCCCAAGAATGCAAAAAGCCTGCATCAGCTGTGCACGGATGCAAAGGCTGAGATGTACGGCATAACGCAAAAAAATCTGTTCGTCAAGTACGATTCCTCGACGAAGTCCTCACAGTACGAGATACTCGTCGGAATGACTGACAGACCGGAATCACAGCGCGAATGCGCTAAGCTCAGCCCCAACGAATACCACATCATGTGGGACGGAGACAAGCTGCTCGTCGCTGCAGGCTCGAACTATTCGGCAAAGATCGGAATGCAGTGGCTGATAGACTATCACATCAAGGGAACGCAGGGAAATGCCGTATATATTCCCGCAGATATCAACAAGAAAGGAACTACGAACTTGAATATTTCACTTACAGGACTTAAAGCGGGCTGGAATCTGCTGACTTACCCCGCAGAAAACGGAGTGGAGTTGCCCTATCAGATCTATATGCCCGCAAACTATGATGAAAACAAGCAGTATCCGCTTATCCTGCAGATGCACAGCGCAGGAGTAAAGAACGACGACGGCTCTCAGATATACGCAGGAGAGGCAAAGTTTTTGCGCAATCTCGAAAAGTCGAAGTACAAGGACGAGGTCATAGTTATCTCGCCAAGCTGCCCGGTTGGAGAAAAGTGGGTCCCAGCAAAGACATGGAAAGAGATCACCTACGATTTCGTAAATACCAAGCCCGAGCCCTACATGGTAGCGGTCACCGAGCTTTTTGCTCACGCGAGAAAGCAGCTCTCCGTGGATGAGTCGCGTCTCTACGTCTACGGAATGAGCATGGGCGGATTTGCTACGTGGGATCTACTCGCACGTAACCCCGATACCTTCGCAGCGGCAATTCCCGTCGCGGGAGCAGGAGACCCGAGCGTAGTGTCAAAGCTGTCAGGTACTGCTATCTGGATGTTCCACGGCTCGGAGGACCCGACCGTTCCCTGCGAGAGCAGCCAGAAGATGTACGACGCATTTCAGGCTATAGGCAGAACCGACGTCAAATTCACGAAGTTTGATGGCGCAGGCCACGGCATCTGGGCTATGACAGCCGATACCGACGGTATCCTCGATTGGCTCTTCAGCCAAAAGAGATAAGTGCTGATATGACGATCGGATAATAAAACGTAAAGCATACATAACCAAAGAGGAGAAGCGTCCGTCAGGACATGCTTCTCCTCTTTGGTTATGTGAATGATGATGTCGTTTTTTTGGCTGAGTGCGGAATGCCGTGCAGCCGCACTCAGCAGTTATTTTACACTATGCCGCAAATACGCTGTATTCTGCAATATCTACCTGACCCGAAGCGGATATGGAAATACCGTCTCCTTCTTCGTCTGCGAAGAAGAAGTCAGACAGCACGTTGCCGTCGTTTGTGAATACCTCGATCACGCAGTTATCCAAAAGGATATCGAGCGAGAAGTATCCGTCCGCATCCGTCAGTACCGTTGCCGTGATCTTACTGCGGGCAACCGTGTCGGAGGAGTTTGAAGCATCCAAAACGACGCTTACCTTGCCTGCGCTTGAATACGAGCATACAATATCAACGTAATGCTTATCGGATGCTCTCATCCTCAGTCTTACGCTCTCGCTTGCATCAAGCTTAGCCTTCAGCTCTATTACCGCAGACTTACTCTCGGCTGCCTTGACCGTTGAGCCGGCGTCGATGACCGTGCCGCCGAGCTCGACGAGCGCATCTTTGCAAATACCCTCTATCTCTTCGGGCATCTCAAGATGAAGCTTCATCTTTTCGTTCACCGTCACAAGAGTGGTCACGTAGGGAACGGACTGTATTCCGTGCCAGTACTTGTTGTCAAGAAGGAAGGCGGAGGTATTGTCACGCATCCAGCTCATAAGAAGCGTTCTGCCATCTTTGTCGTTATAGAAGTTCTGTGTCGCATAGTGCGAGCTTGAATAGAAC
>JAZMZS010000086.1:0-16887 GCA_045586105.1 Eubacteriales bacterium
TCTTTAACATACACGATAGCATAAAAATTACTTCTGTATGCTTTATATGGTTGTGCGTTTTCAATTTTAATTAATTCGAGATTATCTTCGTTACGGTTTGTTTCTGAAGCGATGCGACTAACTGTACGGTTTTTGTATGTGAGGTGAAGAACCGAACTGCGGTAAACCAATTCGGAAGAAGTATAGTTTGTTTGTCTTTTCCATTCTACGGTTTTGTAACTATCAACAACTCTTACTTCCGTGGGATAATCGTGATGAGTTGTCGAGACATCTGTATCTGAAAAGCAGCCGTGCGGAATGGCAAGTACCTTTATTCTCATAAAGAAAAATCCGATTAAGATCCATGCCATGTATTTGGCATATGGAGTTGTCCAAGATCTGTATTCCGAGCGAATAATTCTTTTTGCCTTAAATATTCCGTAGTATATGAATATAGATATCCATACAAAAACAGAAAAGCATAAGTTTATCAGTTGCAAACAAAAATCTATAGTGCTTGCTTCATACAAAAAACTTGTATCAATGTACTTTTCTTCAAGTTTCAATGTGACTTCGAGCATTTTGTTAAGATAGATGTAATAATAGGCTGCAATAGATGCCGATATAAGAATAAATGCGATCAAACATGCTTTCTGACGCGTATCAAGCGGCTCTCTTTTTAAGCAGACAAATTTGTAGGATAGCAAAAAAATCAAATATACACATGCATATTCAATAAAGAATGTGATTGCGGAGAATAAAGAACCAACCGTCATCATGATAATGTCAGCAACAATTCTTATCCCGATAGCACAAGGAAGCAGTTTCAAGAAAAACGTCTTTGCGCTTTGGCGGAAAGACATTGCGGTGCTTGTTGAATTGACTGTTGCAAAAATAACAAAAACCTTTGCAGAGTATATCAACAGATAAGATAATGAAGTGAGCAGAATATCAAGGTTAACGTATATGATTTTAGAATCTATTAGGCTGAATGTAACCGGACGCATAATAAATTCCATTATATGAATTGACAGTATAATAAGCATACATTCTATGTAGCCGTTGATCTTTTTCATATATGCCCTCCGTTAGAGTTTTTACAGGGTTATTTTACCATATTCGGGAGCGTGCTTCAAGTGCTTGTCAAGAAAAAGGGGGTGAAGACGTCTTTTGCTGTACGCGTTTTTTTGTCGGTATATTTCGACGGTAATACGCAAAACTAAATCTTGTTCATTTTTCTGTACTTGCATATTTCGCGGCGGTATGATATACTTAACGTGAATTAGTGCAGGTAGTCTATCCCAGATAGAAAAGGAAGTGTTTGCTATGAAGAAAACGATATTGCGGATCACGGCGGTGATCTGCGTTGCGGCAACCTTATTATCCACGGTGCTGATGGCTGGATGCGCCAAGAACGATCCCGCTGCGTCGGATACGGAGACCTCGCTCGGAGCGGGAACGGAAGCGCCCGAGACCGAGACGACGCCGTTCGACGTCGATCCCGACAGTATAGAATATCCCGACGAGGAGCTTCCCGCGGTATATATAACGACCGAGAATAAATTTCAGGTCACGAGCAAGACCGAGTATACCGAGTGCACCTTCCGCGTGGTGAACAACGACAGATATTCGGGCTATACGAGCACATATACCACAGAGCTCGGGGGAGCTGCTCAGATACGCTGCAGAGGAAACATGAGCTACCGCCTCGAGGACATGAAGGCGAAGAACAAGTATTCCTACAAGATCAAGCTCGATAAAAAGGCAGACCTGCTCGGCATGGGCAAGTCAAAGCACTGGGTTCTTATCAACAGCTGGAGAGATCCCGGATATCAGCGAAACAAGACGGCGTACGATTACAGCGCTATGTTCGGACTTGACTTCGTTGAGACGAACTGGGTATCCGTCTACTATAACGGCGAGTACAGAGGACTTTATCTGCTCGGCGAGAGTATCAGAGTAGCCGAGGACAGGATCGAAACGTTCAGCTGGGAGGACTTTGCTGAGGACGTGGCTGAGATATACGCAGACGATCACAACTTTGACAAGGCAAAGACGGAAGCTCTCAGGGATGCGATGGAGGACGATATCGCATGGATAACGACCTACAAGTTCCGCTTCATTTACGAAGGCGTGTCGAGCGATATCGATCTTACGGGGTATTACGACAAGGAAAAGCTCGACTTTACCTCGGGATATCTGATCGAATCCTGCCAGGGTGCGATAGGATCTGAGACGGTCAACTGGTACACCAAGCACAAGGTTCCGATCTCGGTCGACAGCCCCTCGCGCCTGACCAATCCCGAAATGCTTGATTACGTTACCACGCTCATACAGGACTTTGAGGATGCGCTCTTCTCGCCGAATTACTATAATTCCAAGGGCAAGCATTACTCCGAGTACGTCGATATCGATTCGATGGTCGATTATTGGATGGTGTGGAACTATTTCCTCAACGTCGAGTTCAGCCTCCGCTCTCTCTTCTTCTATATTGAGGACGGAAAGATAGTATGGGGACCGTGCTGGGACTTTGACGGAGCATCGGGCAGCATCATGACGATGAGCCCGAAGCAGGCGAATCCCGATTACTGGCTGCATGACAGAAACAACGCCTGGTGGATAAAGATATTCGCGGATCCGTGGTTTACCTCCAAGGTACAGGAGCGCTGGTACGATATGCGCGAGCTCAACGACGTCTTTTTGCAGATGAACGATATCTATTTCGACTATATCGCAGAGGATGCGCAGAAGGGCTACGAGTATGACGGTGTCAGATACATCAAGGTAAACCAGCCCCTCGTAAATAACGGCCACAGCTTTACACCCGCCGAGGATCACGATCATATCATGAAGTGGCTCGTCGGACGAAACGCGTGGCTTGACGAGCATTTCAAAAAGCTTGATGCAAATATCGACAATGCAGGAAATACGAGAAGCACCAAGATATTCCGCACGCTTGAGCAGGATGGAAAGATACTTCCGATAGACCGTACCGCCGTGTACGGGTTGAACGCGGATTATTTACTTTCGACCTCCTCTGACAGCCCCCTCGTTATGAAGATAAACACCACTCACAGCGCGGTAACGAGCATGGACGTTTATCTCAACGGCACTACCCACCTCGGCAAAAAGAACGTAGCCTCGGGCGCGACCGCCGTGTTTGAGATAGACCCCTCAAAGCTTGATCGTACCGAGGGCGCGCTCAACGTCATTTATATAAGAGCCCTCAGAGCGGACGGAACGGTACGCTCGATAAGCTCGGTGTATATCCGCGTTTCCGACGTGCCTAACCCCAAGGTGGGCGAGTGCGTGGTCGAGTTCGGCGACGAGAAGATAATAGTAAAGAAGGGCGAGAGCGTTACCGTGCCCGATTATCCTTACGCAAGAGAAGGCTTCGCTATCTGCGGATGGACCTCGCACGCTACCTCCAATACCCTCTATAAGCCCGGCGACACCGTCACCGTAAACGCCAATATGTCCTTCTATATGCGCTTTAAGCCCACGGATATGTGCTCTCAGTTCCGCCTCGACGAGGTAATACCGAGAGATTGATAATAACGAAAAAAGAGCTCTGCACCGCGCAGAGCTCTTTTTTGTATAGGAAATTGCGTGTTTTGCCCTGCTCGGCTATAACCGAAACATCCCTTCCGACTGTCATCCTCGAGGGCACTTGTGCCCGAAGGATCTGAGTCGGAGATCAAAGAAACGTTACTATGTCTTCCCGCTTGGATTCTTCGTCGGCTAAAGCCTCCTCAAGATAAGTGACACCCCAAATCTTTGATTTGGCTGGTGGAACTTATGCATGCGAGCGCAAAGCGCGAGTCGTAATGACAGCGGGGATGGTACTTTTTAAGTGACGATCCCCCGCGCAGCAGAGTGCCGTCAGGCACTTTTTTATCAATTTTTTATCTCTCTATCTTGCCCTCGATATGAGTGAGACCCTCTCTGAAAAGATCCCAGTCCGGGTGGGCGTAGAGTGCTTCAAGCCTGAACGCGCTCGGCCATGCGGGAAGCCACTGAGAGGGGCGGAAGGGGCCGACGGCACGTCTTGACCAGCGTGTATGGAATATTGCCTCGTCCTGAGCGCCTGCGGGTCTTACTCTGCCGTTGAGGAACGCGGTTCCGTCGGAGATGTACTGGCAGGCGTTGCACCAGAATGTAACACCAACCTCTCTCCACTGCACGTTGCCCGTGTATTCGGCGAGCTTGATGAAGGAGAGCACGTCGCGCAGGGCGTACTGGTCGAGCGCCTGGTGCGCGGTGGAAACGGACGTAGAGCCGAAGGTGTCGTATTTCATTTGTGCGATAAGCGAGTCTTCGGGGTACTCTATCGTGTAGTGCATCAGCCACGTGCGCAGATACCACGCGATATTTTCCGCCGCGTCGAGGTATTTCTTCTCACCCGTGATCTCGTAGAGCGCTATAGCGTCGCGGAGCAGGGGAGAGGAGGATTCCTTGTCTATGCAGTAGGTGTCAAGCGCTCCCGCCGTGGTAAAGCCGTCACGCTCAAGCGAGCCGTAGTAGAAGTTGAAGGCACGAAGCGCCGAGTTGAGGTATTTCTTATCGCCCGAGCGCTTGTATGCGGTAAGCATGGGAAGCACGAGAAAACAGCCGATAGTTCCGTCGGCGATCTTTACCTCGCCCTCGTCCGTCCAGCTCTTGGCGTAGATGCCCGACTCTCCCTGTGTCTTGATTGCAAAGTCGCAGATCGAATAAGCAACCTTCTCATACTCGGGACGGTCAATGCCGCATTCTTTTGCAAGATCGTAAGCCTCAAAGTAAGCATCAGCCGCACCGCCGATATTGCAGGAGTCCATCTCGAGGATTATTCTGCCGTCGGCGTAGCGCGGGAAATCCTTTCCCAAGCGTCCCATGTGCGTTTCATACTCGCTCTCGCCGAGCTTCCATATATCCGGCTTGTAATCACCGTCAAAGTGCATACTGCGCCACTCGTGAAAATCGATGCGCGCGTCAACGATGTTGCACTTGTTCTCAGAGAATTTGATCCATGAGTCGTGCGCGTGGATACCCATTCGCAGAGATTCTTTGTCTCCCGTCTCGAGATAGTTTCTGAGCATCATGTTCGCCATAACAGCACTCTGCCCGACCCAGCTGATCTCGTAGCGGTGGAAGGTCTTCAGATATTGCCCGTAAGCACGGTAGTACTGGCATCCCATCGTAAAACCGCCAAAGCCGTTCTGCTCCTCCTGCCAGAGAAAGCGCGTGTACGCAAGTGCGAGCTTCTTCAGCTCCTCAGGCTGTCTCGGAGGCGCTATCGGATGCGCATAGTAGCGCCATGTGAATTCAAGCAGCCTGTCATAGCGTATCGGCTTGTCCTCGGCTGCGTAAGCAACGATTATCGTCTCAAAGTCGGAGCGGGGCTCCATCGTCCCCTCGAACGCATCTCCCCAGAAGTGGCGCTGAAGCGTCCTCGGTCCTTCGACCTCGGGCCACATTACGAGATGATGCTGACCGTCCTCCTCCTTGTAATGAGCGCAGGAGGTAACGTCATCCTCGTGCGCCATAAGAGCGACAGAGGCTTCCGCTGTCTCTGTGTAGGTGCAGGAGGGAATGGTAATTCTGTGATAAGCATATTTCCAGATCTCGCCGTTCTCGTCGCGGTCGCCCGTGTATTCGGGTGTGTCGCCCCAGCCGTTGCCGTTGTAGTTGACCGACGGGATCATGGTAAATCTGATCTCTCCCGGCACTGTCAGATGCATCTGCATTTCGGTCACGGGAGAGGAAGTATGCCTTTTCCATAGATACGCGATCTCGTTTATTTTAACGAAGCTGTCCTCGGCACCATCGCAGCCGAGTGCGAGCGCAACGGGCTTTCCGCCTACTACGATCTCAGCATACCCTTGCTTTTTTACTATATTCATGGCAGTCTCCTTTTAATGTGGTTTTGTCAGAGCGTATATCATCTTTATTATAGTATCAAACGTCCCCTTTTTCAAGAACAAACGGGCATTTTGTTACTTTTTTCGTAAAACATATTCCTCTTGACATAAACGTTCGGTAATGCTATACTGATATACAGAGACTACTTGTCCCGAAAGGAGAGCTGAGTATGAGAAGTAAAAGCAACGAGACTAAGCAAAAGATAACCGACTTTATAGATTCCTTTTACTTTGAGAGGGGAATGGCGCCTACCATAAGAGAAATAGAGGCGGGCACGGGAGTCCCCAGACCTACCGTGCAGAGGTATCTTACCGCAATGCGCGATTCGGGAGAGATAGAATATAACGGAGGCAGACGCCGCATCGAGACCGAGAGAACGCAGAAGATAGCAGACTCCGGCTACGTCAGTGTTGCGGTCGTCGGCTCTATCGCCTGCGGACCGCTCGGCTTTGCCGAGGAGAATATCGAGGAATACGTGCGCCTGCCCGTTTCCTTCGTCGGAGAGGGAAACTATTTTATGCTCCGCGCACGGGGCGATTCCATGATAGGTGCCGGAATAGACGACGGCGATCTTGTGCTCGTCCGTCAGCAAAACGAAGCACCCGAGGGTAAGATAGTTGTCGCCCTCGTCGACGGAGAAGCGACCCTCAAGCGCTATTACCGCACAGACGATGAGGGCGTGTACCGCCTTCACCCCGAGAACGATGCCTACGAGGACATATTTGTTGAGCGCCTTTCTATCCAGGGTGTTGCGTCAAGTGTTATAAAAAAACTGAATTAGACAAATCAAAACAACGGATGAGCATCGCTTGTCCGTTGTTTTGATTTGTCGGTTATAACAACGTAACATTTGCATTGCTTTTGTGTATATATGTATAATTATTGATATTTTATTGACACCGCGTGTAATCAGTGGTAAAATTTGATTATATTTATGTGAAATTGTATGCAAAAACATATACATCAACAAGCTAATATAAAAAGGGAGAATGACTATGAAAAAAAGATTTGCAAAATTGATTGTCGTGCTGAGCGTAATGTTTGTCACAGGCATGCTTATGCTCGTGTGCGCAACCTCCGCCTCAGCCGCAACCTACGGAAGCCTTACTTATGAGGTAAATAACGGCGAGGTAACGATCACGGGCTGCAGCTCTTCAGCCACGTCGGTGACTATACCTTCGTATATAGGCGGGTATCCTGTGACGAGCATTGGAGAATATGCATTCATGATGTGTAGCGAACTGACCAGCGTCAGTATTCCAAGCACTGTGACTAGCATTAACAAGGGAGCGTTCGATACTTGCATTAGTCTTACGAGCATTATCATACCTAACAGCGTAACAAGCATTGGTGATGCAGCATTCTATTATTGTAGAAATCTAACGAGCATTAACATTCCTAAGGGAGTGACTAATATAGGTGAAGGCGTATTTACTAATTGCAAGAGTCTTTCAAGAATTACGGTGGATTCGAACAATACAGCTTATCATAGCGAGGGTAACTGTTTGATAAACACCGCGAGCAAAACACTCATTGCAGGATGTAAAAACAGTGTGATACCTACTGACGGAAGTGTACAGCATATCGGCTATGGGTCATTCTATGGTTGCGATATTGTGAATATTAAAATTCCAAATGGTGTGAAGAGCATAGGTGTTGCTGCATTCTACAAATCTCATAGTCTTGTTAGCATTAGCATTCCTGATAGTGTTACAAGTATCGGTGATGGCGCGTTTGAGAATTGTAATAGTCTTACGCGTGTCAAAGTTGGAAGTGGCATGACGAGCATCGGTAAGTATGCGTTCGAATACTGCTATAGTCTTACGAGCATTGAGTTTTCGGGCAATGCGCCGAGCTTTGGGGCGAATGCGTTTAGAGATACAACTACGATTGCATACTACGATTCTTCTCGTAACGGCTGGACTTCGAGTCTTATGCAGAATTACGGTGGCACAGTTACTTGGGTTGCAACAAACAGAGAGAGTCAAGGGCTATCTTATGAGCTCGATGACATAGGAGCTTCATACATAGTAACTGGCATCGGCACTTGTTCTGATGTAAATATCGTGATTCCAAGCACTTATAAAAGCAAGCCTGTTACTGGTATTGGCGGAAATGCATTTTATGGCTGCAGTAATATAACGAGCGTCATAATTCCAGACGGCGTGACAACCATTGATTTTTGTGCGTTTTACAATTGCAAGAGCCTAAAAAACTTGATGTTGTCGGAGAGTGTAACAACTATTGGATGGGATGCATTTGAAAAGTGTACAAGCCTCTCAAGTATTAATATCCCTGATAGTGTGACAAGCCTTGATTCCGGTGCGTTTTACGGATGTACCAATCTTAAATATGCCGTTCAGGGTAACTGCTATTATCTTGGTAATGATAATAATCCATATCTTGTTTTGTGTAGTGCCAGTTCAAAATCGACAACATATGTCACTATTTCTTCCCAAACAAGGTTTATACATTCGCAGGCATTCGATGAATGTACAAGTCTTACAAGTATAACTATACCAAGTAGCGTAACAAGTATAGGTGCATATGCGTTTTCCAATTGTACAAATCTCGCTAATGTCACTATTTCGAAAGGCGTGAAGACTATTGAATTGCTTGCTTTCAATGGATGTACGAGCCTTAGAAGTATTAGCCTTCCAAATAGTGTTGCATGCGTTGGACAAGGGGCGTTTTCCGGATGCACAAATCTTAAGACTGTCAGTATACCGGATAGTGTTACAAGTTGGGAGAATGGGGTGTTCTCGGGTTGCTCAAATCTCGAATACACTATTTACGGCAATTGTTATTATTTAGGGAATGCTAATAATCCTTATCTTGTGTTATGTTCTGTATGGTCAAGGTCTGTTACTACTGTTAGCATTCCTTCTCGAACAAGATTTATTGAATCTTATGCTTTCGAGGAATGTACAAGTCTTACGAGTGTCAACATTCCTGATAGTGTTATGAGCATAGGCTACAGTGCGTTTTCAGGTTCGGCTTTGACTAGTGTATATATAACCGATATAGCAGCTTGGTGCAGCATTGAATTTAGCGATTATGGCGGTTATGGGTCTAATCCGTTGACCGTGGCGCAGAATCTATACCTTAACGGAAGTCTCGTTACAAATCTCGTTATTCCAAACGGAGTAACGAAGATTAACGCTGCGGCTTTTTCCCATTACTCAAAACTTACTAGTGTAAGCATACCTGATAGTGTAACTGAAATAGACTTATGGGCATTTGAGAACTGTTCAAATCTTTCAAGTGTTACTATGCCTGACAGTATGGAGAAAATTGATATGTGGGCTTTTTTCAGCTGCGATAGTCTTGAAAGCATTAGAGTTCCTAATGGAGTAACGAGAATTCCTTATGGGGCATTTGGACGTTGTAATAATCTTACAAGTATAGAAATACCGAAGAGTGTAACCATTATAGAAGAGGGGGCATTTATTTATTCGGATAGTATTACAGATGTTTACTATTGGGGAACCTCGGCAGAATGGAATAGCATTTCAATAGGTGATGAAAGCTATACCGACAACGGATCGTTTCCGGAAGCCACCATTCATTACGACTACGATCCCACACCCGCAGTCACGCTCAAAACCATTTCTATCCAAACGAAGCCCTCGAAGCTCACCTACTACATCGGTGACAGTTTCAGTACATCGGGAATGGTAGTCAAGCTCAATTATTCTGACGGATCTACGTCGACTGTCACGAGCGGATATACGGTAAGCGGCTTCTCTTCATCTTCTGCGGGAACAAAGACGATCACCGTCAGCTACGGCGGCAAGAGCGCCTCATTCAGCGTGAACGTAAAAACACCCTCGATCGCGCTCAATGTGGCAAGCAAGACTTTGAATGTCGGAGGAACCTACACTCTAACGGCAACGACCGACCCGAGCGGAAGAAGCGTTAGCTGGACTACGTCAAATTCGAGCGTAGCAACAGTATCGGGAGGCACCGTTACCGCGAAGGGTGCGGGAAGCGCGACCATCACGGCGAAAATAACCTACAATTCAAAGACCTACACAAAGACCTGCACTGTTACCGTTACGGGAAAAACGCTCAAGCTGATCACGGTAAACACAAAGCCCTCGAAGCTCACCTACTACATCGGTGACAGCTTCAGCACGTCGGGAATGGTGATAGGACTGACCTACACCGACGGCACGACGTCAACTATCACGAGCGGATACACGGTAAGCGGCTTCTCTTCGTCTTCTGCGGGAACAAAGACGATCACCGTCAGCTACGGCGGCAAGAGCGCCTCATTCAGCGTGAACGTAAAAACACCCTCGATCGCGCTTAATGTGGCAAGTAAGACTATCAAGACCGGTGATACGTACACCCTCACGGCAACGACCGACCCGAGCGGAAGAAGTGTTAGCTGGACTACGTCAAATTCGAGCGTAGCGACAGTATCGGGAGGCACCGTTGCCGCGAAGGGGGCTGGAACGGCAACCATCACGGCTAAGATCACATATAATTCAAATACATACACAAAGACCTGTACCGTTACCGTTATAGGAGAAAAGGCACTCAAGCTGATCACGGTAAATACAAAGCCCTCGAAGCTCACCTACTACATCGGTGACAGCCTCAGCACCTCGGGAATGGTGATAGGACTGACCTACACCGACGGTTCTACGTCAACTATCACGAGCGGATACACTACAAGCGGTTTTTCTTCATCTTCTGCGGGAACAAAGACGATCACCGTCAGCTACGGCGGCAAGAGCGCCTCATTCAGCGTGAATGTAAAAACGCCCTCTGTTGCGCTTAATGTGGCAAGTAAGACTATCAAGCTCGACGGCAGCTTTACCATTACGGCAACCCCCGATCCGAGCGGAAAGACCGTTATCTGGACTACCTCGAACTCGAGCGTGGCAACGGTATCGGACGGAGTTGTAACCGCAAAGGGAGCGGGAAGTGCTACGATCACCGCAAAGATCGCGCACAATTCGACATATTATTCAAAAACTTGTACCATCACGGTGCTTGACAGCTGCGGCACTCACAGCTATGAGTCATATTCGGCAAAAGCACCTACCTGCACTGAAGGCGGATGGAACGCATATAAGGTTTGCTCGAGATGCGGTCATTCCACATATATGGCACTTGCCGCACTCGGTCACAGAGTGAACGTCACCGAGACGATAAAGGTCGATTCGGTCAGCACCGTCAATGACAGCACGTATCCGTTCTCTTACTCGGACGGCGTGTATTCATCGACAAACAAGACGGACAGCACAAGCTCGGTGTTTACGATCACAGCGCTTTACAACCGTACTCTGAAGCTCGAATACACCGTGTCGAGCGAGAGCAAGTATGACAAGCTTATCGTGAGAAAGAACGGTACGGCTCTTTACACCGAATCCGGTACGGTCGATTGGACTGCTGTAAATATTCAGCTTGCTGCGGGAGATGTTCTGACGATTTCCTACGTGAAGGACTACAGTGTAAGCGGCGGAAGCGACACCGCATCCTTCAAATTCACCTGCGGACAGGTAGATAAGATTGTAACCACAGCAAAGACCCCTGCCGAGCTTCCGGTCTCTTGCTTTGATACAAAATGCTCCTTCTGCTCACAGGTGGCAAAGGAGGGCGCCGGACATAACTACCGTTCCTTTGCTGCAAAAGCACCTACCTGCACCGAGGTAGGCTGGAATGCATATAAGACCTGTACAAGATGCCCTCAGAGCACCTATACCGAGCTTGCCGCACTTGGACACAGAGTAAGCGTCACAGAAACTGTGGTGCGCGATTCGGTGGGTGAGGTCAATGACAGCACATACCCGTTCTCGTATTCGGATGGTGTGTATACCTCTACGAACAAATCATCAAGCTCGAGCTCAAGATTCAGGCTGCACGCGTACTATAAGCGTACACTCAAGCTTGAATATACCGTCTCGAGCGAGAGCGGATATGACAAGCTTATAGTAAAGCTGAACGGAGAGCCCCTGTATACCGAGTCGGGTGAGGTAGCATGGAAGTCGGTGCTCATTCCTCTTGAGCCCGGATATACGCTGGATATATATTATAGCAAGGATTACAGCGTGAGCCGCGGAAGCGACAGTGCTTCCTTCAAGTATACATGCGGTCAGATCACCCAAAGCGTGACCGAGGACAAGGCTCCCGAACAGCTTCCCGCATCATGCGAGGATATCAAATGCTCCTATTGCTCTGTAACTGCCAAGGCGGGTATCGGACATAATTACGAGGATCACGCTGCAAAGGCACCCACCTGCACTGAGACAGGCTGGAATGCATACAAGACCTGCACGAGATGCGAGTATTCAACGAAAAATAATATAGCGGCGGTCGGACACAAGGTGAGAATAGAGGAATCCGTTTATCATGACTCCGTGACGGCAGCAAACGATTCGACATATCCGTTCTCTGTGTCAAACGGCGTGTATACCTCGACCAACAAGACCCACAATTCCACCTCCGTCTTCACCGTAACCGCACACTACAAGCGCACACTTAAGCTTGAATACTCTGTGTCGAGCGAAAGCAAATACGATCTGTTTGTTGTAAAAAAGAACGGAACGGTATTGTATACCGAGTCGGGTGAGATAACATGGAAATCGGTGCTTATTCCGCTTGTTGCGGGCGACGTTCTGACAGTATCATATTCGAAGGACGGAAGTGCTCACAGAGGAAGCGACTGTATCTCCTTCAAGTACACCTGCAACCCCATAACCGTGACTGTAGTAACAGAAAAGTCTCCCGAGGAGCTTCCCGATTCCTGTTATGACGTCATGTGCACGGTGTGCGGCGGCACTGCAAAGGAAGGCGTCGGACACCGCTGGGGCGATTGGACGGTAACGCTTGAGCCTACAGACATGGCTGACGGCTATAAGGTGCACGATTGCACGCAATGCGAGGTTACCGAGGGCTTAGAGGTCGATCGGATCAGCATCGACGGTGCTATTTATGGTGATATGGATAATGACGGCGAGTTTACAAACTCGGATATTACCTTTATAGTCAGATGTATCTCGGGCTGGAGCATATGGGATGACGGCGGTTATGCCTCTCTTGCTGATGCTAACGGCGACGGAATGCTCAACAACCGTGACATAATTACGGTGATCCGACGTGCCGCAGGCTGGGACAACTGAGAACAAGGTGAAGTGTTAATTACTTTCTGACATCATCATTCACATAAAAAGGAAGCAGAACCGTATTGACCCTGCAGGGGTGGTTCTGCTTTCTTTGTTGAGGCACGTACGCTCCCTTGTCTTGAGGTTATCCGCCTATCATATGCTTCAGTTCGGCAACGGCATCACCGAGCCCGCCGAGGCGGTCGATAAGACCGATGTCCACGGCGCGCTTACCGTCCACGATGCTTCCGACGTCGTTTGCGAGCTCGTCCGTGTCCATCATCAGAGACCGCAGAGTTTCCTTGTCGGCGTTTGAGTGGGTGGTAATAAAGTCGAGTATACGTTCCTGCATTTTGTCAAAGTAATAAAATGACTGCGGAACTCCGATAACAAAGCCGTTGGTGCGCACGGGATGAATGGTCATCGTAGCGCTGGGAACAATAAATGAACAGTCCGTGCAGACCGCGAGCGGAACACCGATGCTGTGACCTCCTCCGAGAACGACAGAAACCGTGGGCTTGGTCATGCTTGCGATAAGCTCGGCGATGGCAAGGCCCGCTTCAACATCCCCTCCCATCGTGTTGAGCAGAACGAGCAGACCCTTTACGTCGCGGCTTTCCTCAATAGAGAAGAGAAGCGGGAGCAGCTGCTCATACTTTGTTGCCTTCTGCGTCTGGTCAAGGATGTAATGCCCTTCTATCTGCCCCACGATGCTGATGCAGTGGATACAGGACTCTCCCTCACCCGCGCTTACCGTTCCTGTTTTCAGTATTTTTTCTATATCTCCTCCGTCGGGAGCCTCGCTGCTTTTGCTTTTTTCGCTGTTTTTTTCTTTTTCATCATGCTTTTCTGACATAAAATTACCTTCTTGTATTTACATTCTTTAGAGTTGATGATAGAATATAGTATATCAAAAAAACAGCGTTATATACGGTGCCGAACGTCTGCAAGCATTTCAGCGGTATAAGGCTGCACCAAGGTGCTGCGGCTTTTCGGGTTATGTGTGCTTGTGTATGACGCAGAGGCGGAAATACCGTAGATATACCCAAAAACGTTTTTGATCTGAGAGGGAAAAATGAAGTTTTCAAAAGAGATTCTTGACAGCGTGCTCAGGGGAGCATATGCTACGTTTGAGGACGAGCAGGGAAGACTGCATACCGTCCGTTTTACCGACAGACAGAAGGAGATCATATCCAAAAGATGCCCGAACAATGTGTACCAGCAGCCGGGCATGCGCCTTGATTTTTATACTGATGCACAGAGCATCGCCATGGCTTTCGACTATACGCACTTCACCTCGAGAATATTCATGAGCGTGGATATATACGAGGATGGCGTGATGACCTGTTCCTATACGGAAAAGAATGCCTTTGACGCTCACTCGGGCGGCTTTGAGTTTGCTTTCGAGAAAAAGGGCAGGCGCCGTGTTACGGTCTATCTCCCGTTCAGCCTTGAGCTCGTATTTAAAAATATTGAGCTTAAGGGGGAGAGCTTCCTCGAGCCGTATACGGATCACAGCGGCTTTGTGTATATGATAGGCGATTCGATCACTCACGGGGCGGACTGTGAGAGAACATCGCAGTCATATGCCAATATCGTACTCCGGCGTCTTGATCTTGACGGAATAAACCAGGGAGTCGGCGGGTACGTGTTCTGTGCGGATTCGCTCGATCCTGCACTTTTTGAAGGAAAAAAACAGCCCGATGCGATAACCGTGGCATATGGGACCAATGACTGGGCAGGCAAGGAAAAGGATGCCTTCTGCCGTGATATCGATGAATTTTTCGCACGGCTCCGCGAGTTGTATCCGGGCATACCCGTGCTTGTGATAACTCCCGTTTTCCGTGCGGGGCACTATGTCACAACTAAGGTCGGCAGCTTCGGCTTTGCACGCGAGTATATTGCAGAAAGCGCAAAAAAGCACGAGGGCTTCTACGTTCTTGACGGAGACAAGCTTGTTCCGCATTTGTACGATTATTTCAGAGATGTCCGTCTGCACCCCAACGATGCGGGCTTTGCCGTATTCGGTCAGGGGGTCGCGGATGCACTTTCCGAGATACTCGGTATCAGACCCAAAACGTTTTTTATTTGATCTGACAGATCAGGAAAGGATATGAAATGAAAAAACCACTATCTTTAATACTTTGCACTCTGATGCTCGCGTCCGCTCTTACGGGATGCGCCTCGGAGGAGGTAACAATAAAGCAGTTCGGGCAGGACGAGGATGATGAGCCTGTCCTGACAACAAAGAAGGAAGAGAGCACGAAGGCTCCCGAGATCGTTACACGCGCGCCCGAAACAACGAAGGCTCCCGAAACCACCGCTCCAGTGACAACGGCACCTCCCTCGGCAGAGCAGGGAAACCATACAGACCCGAGCATTTCGGGTAAGCTTGACACAGCATCGCTTCCCTCGGGCGTGACCAAGCTTTTTGAAGTTGACAGATCAATATATACGGTTACATCGACAGCGGTGACATACCGTGATTATAAGCTGGGCAAGTACGGTGTCATGTCGCTCAACGGCAAGAAGTATACGGGCGCGGTATTTGCGGATGCAGATGCGGTAGGCGAGTATGTTTCTGTCAGAACGAAGGAGCTGCAGAAAACAACGTCGGTAGAGCTTGTCAATACTCTCGGTCTTCTTGACGGGGAGCTTCGCACGGTCATTCCCTGTGAGTATGCATATATGAAGAAGCTCGGGGAGAGATACATATACGCTATCAAGGTCACCGAGCATACCACAAAAAAGGATGAAGCGATATTTTATATCAGCGACAGCTTTTCTCTTAATCCCGCCGAGGGCGACTATATGTTCAAGGGCAACTGGTGTGTGTTCGATCTTACAACCGGGAAAAAGGTATCCGGTGCTACGGGCTCGGACAGCTCGACCGTATATTGCCAGGGAGATGTGATCACCTGGACCGATAAGGCGGGTAAAAAGCATATGCTGAATGCAAAAGGCGAGGAGATCCCCGCAAATGCTAAGATCCTTGAGAGCGGTGCCTATGTCTTGGACGGTACAGTGTATGATTCTGACAAGAAGAAGCTTTTTACGTTTAATACCGAAACAATGTCTCTTCATGGACTGTATGAAGACAGTGAACGCTTTGTAGGTTTTCTTTTGAGAGAGACAAAGTATGTTATTCTCAACAAGAAGGGAGAGCAGGTTTCCGAGTTCAAGTTTGATGATTTCCCCTCTGTGTATGGTAATACCGTTATCAGTGACTACATAGTGTATGATATCAACGGCAAAAAGCTTATGGATGAGGAGTATATCACAGCATACGAGGCAGGTGAATACCGAATATTCAAGGGCAATGACGGAAGGATAGCTGTGATAGACACAAAGGATAATTCGGTGATCTACAAGGCGCAGGATCCCGATATTTCCGTATATATAGAAGGAGAGCTCTTCAAGACGGTGGATGGCAAGAAGGTACGCTTCTGCTTCGCAGACAAGGATTTTACGATCTCGGACAGCGACTATACCTACGAAAACGGTCTGACCGTGCGTGAGCATGACGGCAAGAAAGAGGTCTATGACCTGTTCACGGGCAAGACGGTGCTCGACGGATATGACAGTTACACCCTTACAGAGGGCGGCGACGGTATTGTGTATATACTGGTTATAAATAAGGATTCCAAGAGAGAGCTGTACATCTACAAGAGATAATTGCGTAAGAATAAAAAGAATACCGGCTCGCCCGCTTTTGTACGGGTGAGCCGGTATTCTTTTTTACCGCATAGGAAATTGCGTAAATTATGCATGCGCGAATGCCCCTCCCGACTGTCATCCTCGAGCCTCGCTTGCATAAATTGTGCAATACGTCAGATCGATCGCGAGTCGTCGGCGATCACGTATGAAAATACGCTCACGCCTCCTCCCGCTC
>JAZMZS010000087.1:0-4180 GCA_045586105.1 Eubacteriales bacterium
AACAGTTATATCTTTTTTGGCAAAATCCGCGTTATAGCTTATAAACCCAGCCAAACTCGTCTTCAATCTTACCCCACTGTATTCCGGTAAGAATATCGTATAGCTTCTGCGTTACCTCGCCGATTTTTTCGCCGTTAATTACGTACTCAACGTCCTCGTACATAAGTCTGCCAATAGGAGAAACAACCGCTGCGGTTCCGCAGCCCCAAGCCTCCTCAAGGGTGCCGTTCTCCATAGCCTCTTCCAGCTCGTCGATAGAGATAAGACGCTCGGATACGTTGTATCCGTTGTCACGGAGAACCTCGATGCAGGATTTACGCGTGATACCGGGAAGGATGGAGCCTGAGAGCATGGGAGTAACGACCTCGCCTGCTATCTTGAACATTACGTTCATAGCGCCGACCTCCTCGATGTACTTACGGTGAACGCCGTCAAGCCACAGAACCTGAGAATAGCCCTTTTCCTCTGCTCTCTGTCCGGCTCTGTTACTTGCCGCGTAGTTACCGCCGCACTTAGCTTCGCCCGTACCGCCTCTGACTGCGCGGACGTCGTCCGACTCGATCATGATCTTAACGGGGTTGAGACCCTCTTTGTAGTAGCTTCCTACGGGGGATGCGATTATGATGTATGTTGCGTTATGTACTGCGTGAACGCCGAGAGACTCGTCGTTGCCGAACATAAAGGGACGAAGATAAAGGGAAGTGCCGGGAGCGGAAGGGGTCCAGTCCTGCTCTACGGAAACGAAGGCAGTAAGCGCCTCGAGAGCCATATCCTCGGGGATCTGGGGCAGACACATACGCTCAGCGGAACGGTTCATACGGCGAATGTTCTCAATAGGCCTGAACATCTGTACGCTTCCGTCAGCCTTGCGGTAAGCCTTAAGTCCCTCGAATATCTCGGAGCCGTAGTGAAGCACGGTCGACGCAGGGTGGATAGCAAGTCTGCCGAAGGGAACTATTCTTGCGTTATGCCACTGCTTGTCGGGGGTGTAATCCATTATAAACATATGATCGGTAAATATCTTACCGAAGCCGAGTGTAGAGCTGTCGGGCTTTTCTGCTGGGCAGTTCACACGAGTGATCGAAATTTCCATTTTTATCGCTCCTTAAATAATATGTTGTGATCAGTTCTCTGAACCGAGCTTGATAGCCTTGAGGTTGAGATCAAGCATATCCGCTCTCTTTGCGGAGATGACCTTCTTGAGTGCGGCTACGATCATTTCCTCGTCGTACTCACCCATTTCCTTGAGTATCTTTCCGATAATGATCATGTTAGCAAGCGTGGGCATTCCGTTGTCGGATGCAAGCTTGGTTGCGGGAATGTAGTGTACGGTAACGTCGTCGCGCGCGACCTTTCTCTCGATGAGCGTAGAGTCTGCAAAGATAACGCCGCCTGCCTTTACCTCGCTCTCGTACTTGTCGAGAGAGGGAAGGTTCATGGCAATAAGCACGTCGGGCTTTGATACGATGGGCGAGCCTACAGCCTCGTCGGAAATGATAACGCTGCAGCTTGCCGTTCCGCCTCTCATCTCAGGGCCGTAGGAGGGAAGCCAGCTTACCTGCTTGTCCTCGATAAGTCCCTTGTAAGCGGCGAATTTACCCGCGAAAAGTATACCCTGTCCGCCGAAGCCTGCGAACAAATACTGTGTAGTCTTCATTATTTCTCCTCCTGTGCCGCACTGCGGTCTTTGTAAACTCCGAGAGGATAGTAGGGGATCATGTTCTCGTCTATCCACTCGAGTGCCTTCTTAGGAGTCATGCCCCAGTTGGTAGGACAGCTCGAGATGACCTCAACGAGAGAAAATCCCTTGCCGTCTATCTGGTTCTGGAACGCCTTCTTGATAGCCTTCTTGGCTGCCTTGATGTTCTTGATGTTGTTTACGGCAACGCGCTCTATGTACTCGGCACCGTCTATTTGGCTGAGCATTTCGCTTACCTTGATCGGGAAGCCGCAGTGCTTTACGTCTTTGCCGTAGGGAGAGGTCTGAGTGACCTGACCGGGAAGAGAGGTAGGAGCCATCTGTCCGCCCGTCATTCCGTAGATAGCGTTGTTGATGAAGATTATGGTGATGTTCTCGTTTCTTGCAGCAGCGTGTACGGTCTCAGCCATACCGATCGAAGCAAGGTCGCCGTCACCCTGATAGGTGAATACTATATTCTCGGGAAGAGCACGCTTTACGCCCGTTGCAACTGCGGGAGCGCGTCCGTGCGCCGCCTCTATCATGTCGCATGCGAAGTAGTCGTACGCCATGACCGAGCATCCTACGGGAGCTACGCCTACCGTGATTCCTTCTATTCCGAGCTCGTCTATTGCCTCAGCAACCAGACGGTGAACGATACCGTGGGTACAGCCGGGGCAGTAATGGAGCGGTACGTCTGTAAGAGACTTGGGCTTTTCAAATACTACCATTATTTAGCACCTCCGTTTTTTGCGGCTTCCTTGATGGAAGCAAGAACCTGTTCGGGTGAGGGGATCATGCCGCCGACACGGTTGCAGAGCATATAATTTGCACGGCACTGCGTTGCGAGCTTGACGTCCTCTATCATCTGTCCCATCGAAAGCTCGACGGAAATAAATGTATGCGCCTTTCCTATAGCCGCCTCAAAGGGCTTTACGGGGAAGGGCCATACGGTGATAGGACGGATCATACCGACCTTGATACCATCGGCGCGAGCCTCGTTTATTGCGTTCTTTGCTACTCTTGCGGCAATTCCGAACGCTGCTACGACGATCTCTGCATCTTCGGTCATGTATTCCTCGTACATAGCCTCGTTCTCTTCGATGGTCTTGTAGCGCTCAAAACGCTCGTAGTTGGTCACCTCGAGCTGCTCGGGCTTGAGGAAGAGGGAGTTTGCTATATTGTGCTCTCTCTGCATCTTCGTTCCGTTGGTTGCCCAGGGCTTGTCGAAGGTGAGATCAGACTTGAGAGAAGCGAGATCAACGGGTTCCATCATCTGTCCCATCGTACCGTCTGCAAGGATCATAGAAGTAACGCGGTACTTGTCCGCAACCTCAAAGCCCTTTACGGTGAGGGCTGCCATCTCCTGTACGGATGCGGGAGCGAATACTACCATGTGATAGTCGCCGTGACCGCCGCCGCGGGTAGCCTGGAAATAGTCCGACTGAGAAGGCTGAATACCGCCAAGTCCGGGTCCGCCTCTCTGTACGTTTACGATAAGGGCGGGAAGATCCGCACCTGCAAGATATGAGATACCCTCGTTTTTGAGAGATATTCCGGGGGAAGAGGAGGAGGTCATTACTCTGTGACCTGTAGCCGAAACGCCGTATACCATGTTGATCGCGGCGATCTCGCTCTCCGCCTGGAGGAAGGTACCGCCGATCTTGGGCATTCTCTTAGCCATGTAAGCGGCGATCTCCGTCTGAGGAGTTATAGGATAACCGAAGTAATGACGGCAGCCTGCGATTATTGCAGCCTCTGCGATACCCTCGTTACCCTTCATCAAAACCTTTTCTGACATCTTTTTCACTTACCTTTCTACCTTAATTATGCAATCGGGGCACATTGTAGCGCAGAACGCACATCCGATGCAGTTCTGCTCGTTTACTGCTTCTACGGGATGATGTCCCTTTTTGTTGATCTTGTCCTGCGCAAGGATCAGGACGTTTTTCGGACAAACGTCTACGCACAGTCCACAGCCCTTGCACCAGTCGGTCTTAAATGTTAGCTTTGCCATTTTATGTATCTCCTTTACTTAACTTGTTCAGTTTATTTTCTTTTGCAGCTTTAGCTCAAAGAGCCCGTCGATCCTTCCTTCAAGCTCGGGGTATAATCTCTCGGATACGCTCGTCATAACTACGGGAAGGGAAGTTAGCTCTGATACCTCGCGTGCATACTCTACCGAGTCGAGCACGTCATCGGCTGAAGTCAGCTCTCCGAGATTGGAGTTGTTTATCAGCCCCGTGAAGCGCATTCCCATCGCCCCCTCTATCTCGCGCAGTACCTCGACCGTGGATATTGCATCCTGCGTCAAGGGTCTGTATTTGTTGATCACCGCGAGTATCTCGTAGTTGTTCTCGGCGAGAATGGCGGGGGAGAGTCTGCCGAGTGCAAGAGCACCTCGGTCGTCTCCTCCTATATCGAGTATCGCCATCGAGCTTTTGTCATCGGTGAGCGAATACATCTCTGCGGGAAGTGCGGGAATATCTACGTTTGAGCCTG
>JAZMZS010000088.1:0-3604 GCA_045586105.1 Eubacteriales bacterium
CCTGTGTATTCTGCATCATAAGCCCCGCCCTGGAAGCAAGATATGCACCCCTGAAGCAGCTGTCATTGATATAATTCCTGGTGGAAAGAGAAAGATTCCAGTCACTCACATGGATCGGGAGGTTCTCCAGGCCGAGTGAAACCAGCAGCGTCCTGACCTTCCGCAGCATATGCTCTTCGAAATCCGGGTCCGGAGACCTGCTGAAACTCTGATAATCCGGCGTCGGCTCATACGGGAACATGGAGGATCTTACCGAGGGAATGGAGCTTACGGGAACGGTAAGAAACGTAATTGACTTCGGCGTATTTGTTGATATCGGCGTTCATCAGGACGGACTCGTTCATATATCACAGCTTTCGGACAGATTCGTTAAGCACCCGCTTGACGTGGTCAAGGTCGGAGATATCGTCAAGGTATGGGTCATGAGCGTTGACGTGCAGAAAAAGCGTATATCCCTCACAATGAAGGATCCGAATAAGCAGAGCGCCAAGCCTGCCGAAAAAAACGGGAAAAGATAAATATTAACCAAATATTCACACCTTTGAATGTGCAAAATGCAAAATACCACTTGCATTTTGCACGTTTTTATGTTATACTCACTTATGTCTGCTATACAGTGGATAAATATGTATTTAAATTACGGAGGATTTATTTTGGAACCGGACAGTTGGAGTCAGATTATTATTTTGGTGATTCTGATCTTATTTTCGGCTTTTTTCTCAGCAACGGAGACGGCGTTCTCGTCTTTGAACAAGATCCGCATCAAGATGATGGCGGAGGAGGGCAACAAGCGTGCCGCTCTTGTCTACAAAATGTCGGAGAATTTCGACCGTTTGCTTACTACCGTGCTTATCGGTAACAACATCGTTAATATCGCGTCAACGTCGATCGCGACCGTGCTCTTTATCAGCTTGATCGGTCAGGCGTCGGGACCTTCCGTCTCTACCGTAGTAATGACGGTCGTCGTGCTAATATTCGGCGAGATCACGCCTAAGAGCATAGCTAAGGAAAAGCCCGAGGCGTTTGCGATGTTCGCAGCTCCGTTTCTTAAGCTTCTATCCTACATCTTTATTCCGTTTATCTGGTTTTTCGGACTTTGGAAGAAGATGCTCAAGGCTGTATTCAAGCTTGAAGGAAACGATGCCATTACGGGCGACGAGCTTCTCAACATAGTGGAGGAGGCGGAGGACAGCGGAGGTATCGATGAGGAGGAGAGCGACCTTATACGCTCGGCAATATCATTTTCCGAGCTTACGGCAGGCGATATACTTACCCCCCGCGTTGATATCATTGCGATAGATAAGAATGATACCGAGGATAAGATAGCCCAGATCTTTGAGGACTCCAGATTTTCCCGCCTTCCCGTTTTTGAGGATAGCATCGATAATATTATCGGATTTATCCACATCAGGGACTTCAGCCGCGTTAAGTTTGCCGAGGACGTAAACTACAACGTAGACGACGTGATCAAAACTGCAGTATTCGTAGCCAAGAGTATGCCTATAAACGACCTTCTCAAGTATATGCAGTCGAACAAGACCCACATGGCGGTCGTTACCGACGAGTACGGCGGAACTATCGGTATAGTGACGCTTGAGGATATTCTTGAGGAGCTTGTCGGAGAGATATGGGACGAGGCTGACGAGATAGTAGAGGACTTTATCGAGCACGAGGATGGAACGCTTGGCGTTCTTTGCTCAACTCAGCTTGATAAGATGTTCGAGCATCTCGGAATGGATGCCGATGACGAGAGCGAATCGGCTACCGTCGGAGGATGGGTCATCGAGCAGCTTTGCAAGATACCCGAGGAGGGGGATGTCTTCAACTACGAATCCCTTGAGGTTACGGTAACTAAGGTAGAGGCTCGCCGTATCATCGAGATATCGGTAAAGAAAATCGAGGACTCGGAAACTGTCGAGGAGAAATAGATCTCAATATAAAACAGTTACGGAGCGTTAAAATGAAAAAGAAAGCGTCTCCGAAGGCAAAAGACGGTACTTCAAAAAAGAATATTATTATAGAAAAAGATAAGCGCAGCCGCTTATCTTTTTCTAAACTTATTCTGATATTCGTAATGCTTTGCATTTACATCGGCGCGTATCTGTCGGTTCTTTTGCTCGGAGTAAATATCAAGGTAGTCACAACTACCCAAAAAAGAATAGATACCGAGTCTGACAAAAAGTACGACGCCGTGATAATTCTCGGTGCAGGCGTCAGATCGGACGGGCGGATGAGCGATATGCTCAGGGACAGAATGGACGTGGGTATCGGCGCGTATTTCGACGGTGCCGCAGATAAACTGCTCGTCACGGGTGATCACGGCAGAGAGAATTACGACGAGGTAAACACGATGAAGGCGTACGCCGTCGAGTGCGGCGTTCCCGCTGAGGACGTGTTTATGGATCACGCAGGCTTCTCGACTTACGAAAGCATTGTAAGAGCGAAGGAGATATTTGAGGTGAAGAGTGCCATCATAGTCACACAGAAATACCATCTCTACCGTGCGATTTACATAGCGGATTACGTCGGTATAGACTGCATCGGAATTTCAGCCGACCTTCATAACTACAGAGGGCAGAGCTACAGGGATCTTCGCGAGGTGCTTGCACGCTTCAATGATGCCCTGAGAAGATATACCCGTCCCGAGCCTACTTATCTCGGAGATGTTATTCCCGTCAGCGGTGACGGTAACGTAACTAATGATAAATAGAAGTAGCCCTTCGGTATATCGAACGTACCGAGGGGTTACTTCTATCTTGAAACGTATAAAACGAGATGTCCTGATCAAGTTATAAGACCGAATTTGTCTTTTGCGGCAGACAAAGGATAGAAGTTGTTATCTTCATCCCAGATCACGAATGTGCGAGAGTCCTTTTTTGTGGGGGTCGCATCAAGTGTAATGCCGAGGTTTGATGCTGTCCAGGGGTCGCTCGTGCTGTCTTTGAGTGAAAGGAACGTCAGTCCTATGGGAGTAGTCATGTCGATCTTATATGATGACGGACATACCGCTTGCCATGCTGAATAAGGGATGTATCCTACTATGGTATCGCCGTAAACCTTGCTTGATACTCCGCTTGTGTTTGGGTGATTTGTTGCTGTTCCGGATGGAAAGTTTTTCATAGGTACTGTTTCATCACCTCGGAACGTAGTGTATGCCGTGTACTTTGTTCGCTTTGCGGTAAAGCTGTATACGTTTGAGTATAGCTCGAGGTGATCTGACGTTCCTATGGCACTCTCGGAGATTCCGATGATGTGTATTCCGTCATTACAACGTAGCCCGTAAACGTCGTATTTGAGCGTTTTGTTTGCACCTCCGACACTTCCGAAGAATGCGGCGTTATCGGGAACGAGAATGATCTCACAAGAATCTGATGATCCGGCGGTTACTGTGTAGGTTCTATTGTGATAGCCGTTTGCTGATAGAATCAGTAAGGTCTCGTTTGTTTTGAGGGTGAAGTTACCACTCTCGTCAGTAAACACGGTGTCAACCCCTGCCTGTATTTTAACACCGCTGACAGCGGCTGCATTCGGTGTCATTACCTTTCCGGTGATGGTGGATAGATCATCCTTTAAGGTTGATACTGTGTTGATGAGGCTTTTATCA
>JAZMZS010000089.1:0-2232 GCA_045586105.1 Eubacteriales bacterium
TCTTATTTTTCTTGTTCCCATATCGATAAAACCACTTTGGTTTTTATCAATGGATATCACAAAGATCCCATCATTGCTTAGTAATGTAGCAATTTTTTCAATAGCACTTGATTTATCTTTTATATGCATAAATGTCAAAGAGGAGTATATAACATCAAATCGCTCGGTAAAAGCAAACGACAAAAAATCGTCGCAAATAAGTTCAACATTTTGAATTAAGCAAAGATTTTCTTTTGCTCGCAGAATTGTTTTAGGAGAAACATCAATTCCGATAAACTTTCGACATAATGGTGCAACCTTCATAGCTAAACGTCCTGTTCCAACACCTATCTCTAAAACAGATTTTGATTTATCAAGGCGCATACTCTCTACAAATATCTCCCCATCCCATTTATCCATATAATCCTTTAAAGGCTTTGGATCACGTACCGGATCATTATTCTCGTCTATCAATTTATCGTAATGCTCTATTATGTCTTTCATATCGATCCTCTGTTTTTTTGCTCGATCCGCATTTTTTTACAAACACCCTCGCCTCTATTATAACGCAAAAACCGCAGAAAATCAATCTGCGGTTTCTGTATTCTTGTTATTTATCTAATATAGAAAAGAGCTGCTAACGTTTTAAATTTACTATTACTTTCTGTGCTTAATGACACCGAAGAGCTTTGCGATCTCCATTACCACAAGGGGAACGAAAATGAGACCGAGAGAGATGAGGTAATTTACGGGAGAGAGGAAAACAAGACCGAACGCATCCTTTACGGGTGTGAAGAGAACGAGCGCAACAAGTGCGGTAGATGCGAGAGCCGCAAGGTTAAGCGTTCTGTTACCGAAGGGACCGATCTTGAAGAGAGAGTGCTCGCTTCTCATGTTGTAAGCCTGAACGATCTGGCAAAGTGCGAGCACCATGAATGCCATGGTACGTCCGCTGTCAAGCGCGGCAGCATTTGCTTCATTGAGAAGCGCACTGCTAAATATCTCGCTGATAGAAAGACCTGTACCGATAAAGAAAGCAACAAGAGTGAGGAATGCGAACATTACGCCCTGGATCACTACCTTGATTCCGAGGC
Source organism: Eubacteriales bacterium (assembly GCA_045586105.1). Classification (GTDB taxonomy): domain Bacteria; phylum Bacillota; class Clostridia; order Oscillospirales; family CAG-272; genus JAZMZS01. Next base: position 1,074 of record JAZMZS010000089.1, read on the forward strand.
CGTGAGCGAAGATACCCTCGTTCTTGGACTTGGGCTTCTTATCCATAACGTCAGACTCAACGTCTTCCATACCGAGAGCGATAGCGGGGAGTGAGTCGGTTACCAGGTTGATCCAGAGAAGCTGCATGGAAAGGAGAGGAGATACGTGGCAAAGGAGCATTGCCGCAAATACGGTGATGACCTCACCGATGTTCGTACCGAGAAGGAAGCCTACTACCTTCTTGATGTTAGCATAGATTCCGCGTCCCTCGCGTACAGCGTCGACGATAGTAGCGAAGTTGTCGTCTGTAAGGGTCATATCAGACGCGCCCTTAGCAACGTCGGTACCTGTGATACCCATAGCGCAACCGATATCTGCCGCCTTAAGAGCGGGAGCATCGTTTACACCGTCACCGGTCATGGATACAACCTGACCGCGGCGCTGCCATGCTTTGACTATTCTGATCTTATTCTCGGGGGAAACTCTCGCGTAAACGGAAATAGACTCAACGACATCATCAAGCTCACGGTCGGTCATAGCGTCAAGCTCTGCGCCCGTGATAGCACGGTCACCGTCGAGAAGGATACCAAGCTCACGCGCGATAGCGGAAGCTGTTACTACGTGGTCACCTGTGATCATAACGGGCTTGATGCCTGCTTTACGGCAAACTGCAACCGCGTCACGAGCCTCGGGACGGGGCGGGTCGATCATACCAACCAGACCCATGAAGGTAAGACCGTTTTCAAGAGCCTCGGATGTAACGTTTTCGGGAACCTCGGAGATCTCCTTATAAGCTACTGCAAGTACACGGAGAGCGTCAGCGCTCATTGTGTTTGTCATTTCGCGTGCAGTATCCACGTCACCTGCTACACAACGGGGAGCCATCATATCAAAGGCACCCTTTACGATAACCACGAGCTTACCGTCGATGCGGTTTACTGTGGTCATAAGCTTTCTGTCGGAGTCGAAGGGGATCTCAGCCATTCTGGGACACTCTGCGTTAAGCTCATCCTTTGTCATGCCGTTTTTGTGCGCGGCAAGTACGATAGCTGTCTCGGTGGGGTCACCAATATGCTGTTCGCGCTCACCCTCGAATATAACGGAGCCGTCACAGCAAAGGGTTGCGTACTTGAGAAGCTTCTTTACGTCCTCTGTCTCGTCATACTTGATGTCACAGGG
>JAZMZS010000090.1:0-3579 GCA_045586105.1 Eubacteriales bacterium
TATCACCGTCAACGCTGATCATATTGAAGGAATGCTTTATATCCTCGCTGAGCGCCTTTTGGAGCATCACGGGAGAGATTGCAACGTCAGTTGTGATAAACACGAGCATAGTCGCCATGTTCGGGTGTATCATACCCGAGCCCTTTGCAATTCCGCCGATGCGGCATTCGGTACCGTCCACCGTGAATTTAAAGGATATCTCCTTGAGCTTGGTGTCGGTGGTCATTATACCCTCCGCCGCGCTCTTGCTTCCGTCCGAGGAAAGCTCTGATACGAGTGAGGGGATACCGTTCTTTATAGGTGTGAGGTCAAGAGGCTGACCGATAACGCCGGTAGATGCTACGACTACGTCCTTCGGTGAAATATTCATCTCGGATGCGAGTGCATCGCACATTCCCTCAGCGATCTCTATTCCGTTTTTATTGCAGGTATTTGCGTTTCCGCTGTTGCAGATAACTGCGTGAGCATAACCGTCGCTTACGTTCTCGCGGGTAACGTAGATAGGTGCTCCCTTAACGAGATTCTGCGTATAAACGCATGCGGCAGCCGCCTTCTTTTCGGTGTATATAAGTGCGAGGTCGCGCTTGGTCTTGTTCTTTCTTATACCGCAGTGAACTCCCGACGCCTTAAAGCCCTTTGCCGCGCAGACACCGCCATCTATCTTTTCTATCATTTTCGTATTCATAATCGTGATCCTTTTATTTACTTAAGCTGAGGCAATAGCTGCTCGGCTTGCCCGTTACGAGATTAAGACACTCAACTGCCGCTCCCGAAGCACCTTTTCCGAGGTTATCGTAGAGTGCCGTGAGCATTATTCTGTCTTCGTTTCCGCATACCGAAATGTGCATACAGTCAAGTCCCGAAACTCCTGCCGCAGAGATAAAGCCCTCGTCGTCTATCTTATCTACGTATTTTACTATATCCGAAACATAAAGCTCCTTGTATGCTGCCCTGATATCATCGGCCGTTCCGTTTATATCACTCTTTGCTATGCAGACCGTGACGAGCATTCCCGAATAGAAGTCGGAAACGATGGGGGTAAAGAGCGGTGCGCACTCAAGCGAGCAGACGTGCTTCATTTCCTTGAGGTGCTTGTGGCTCTGTGTGATACCGTACACTCTCGGAGCGCAAAGCAGAGGATCTTTCTCGTCTGATTCGTACTGCGCTATCATCTTTTTTCCTCCGCCGCTGTAGCCCGTGAGCGAATTGCACACGAGGGTAGCGTCGGCGGGAATGATACCCTTATCTACGAGAGGCTTTACAAGAGCGATAAATCCGCTTGCGTGGCATCCGGGAACAGCAATTCTCTTTGCCCCTGCCACCTTATCAAAGCCGTCCTTGCCAAAAATCTCGGGAAAGCCGTACGTCCAATCGGGGTTCGTTCTGTGTGCGGTCGAAGCATCGATAATTACCGTATTTTCATTATCACACATAGAGACCGATTCTACCGATGCGGCATCGGGAAGACAAAGGATCGTTATATCCGAAGAGTTGATCGCCTCGCGCCTTGCATCGGGGGCTTTTCTTTTTTCTTCGGGAAGAATGATAAGAGAGATATCGTCGCGTTCCTTGATCCTGTCAAAGATACGAAGTCCCGTAGTTCCTTCCCTTCCGTCTATAAACACCTTATACATTTTTAATAAACTCCCTGATATGTTCTACCTGCAAAAGCACTGAGTTTTTGGTCGTTCCGCCCTTGGAGATCCTCGTCTCAACGCATCTCTCAAGGTTGATAAAGTCATACACATCCGCACAAAACAACTCGGAATGTGCCTTGTATTCGTCAAGTGAAAGGCTCTCGAGGTCGGTTTTCTTCGATATACATTCGGCAACGAGCTCACCCGTTATCTTGTACGCCGAGCGGAAGGGCATTCCCTTCTTGACGAGATAGTCGGCGCAATCGGTGGCGTTGATAAATCCGCCCGAAGCCGCACGTCTCATGTTCTCGGGGATAGCGGTCATCGTGTCGATCATCGGAATAAACACGGGCAGACATTGCTTCACGGTGTCTATTGCGTCGAATATCGCTTCCTTGTCCTCCTGCATATCCTTGTTGTAAGCAAGAGGAAGTCCCTTGAGCATGGTAAGAAGTGTTATGAGCGAGCCGTATACTCTGCCCGTCTTTCCGCGTATAAGCTCCGCCATATCGGGGTTCTTTTTCTGCGGCATGATGCTCGAGCCCGTGGTATAGGAATCGTCAAGCTCGATGAACTTGAATTCCCAGCTCGACCAGAGGATTATCTCCTCGCAGAAGCGGGATAGATGCATCATAACGAGCGACAGTGCGCTTGCTATCTCGACGCAGAAGTCTCTGTCGGATACGCCGTCAAGGCTGTTGAGGCAGACACCGTCAAAACCGAGTGCTTCCGCCGTCATATCTCTGTCGGTATCGTAGGTCGTTCCCGCAAGCGCACAGCATCCGAGAGGTGAGTAGTTCATTCTCGCGCGTGCATCCTTTATTCTTGTGATATCACGCTCAAACATCATGGCGTAAGCCATAAGATGATGACCGAAGGTTATGGGCTGAGCTCTTTGCAAATGCGTGTATCCCGGCATTATCGTGCCCGCGTACTTCTCTGCCTTGTCAGAGAGGACCGTAAGAAGGTCTCTTAGCATAGCCACGATCTCATCGCACTCCGCTCTGAGATAAAGACGAACGTCCACGGCTACCTGATCGTTACGGGAGCGCGCAGTGTGCAGACGCTTTCCAACGTCACCGATCCTGCGGGTAAGCTCCGCCTCGTTGAACATATGGATATCCTCGCCCTCGTCGATGATCAGCTTTCCTTCGTCAATGTCGGAAAGTATCTCTCCAAGCGTAGTTATGATAAGCGCCGCATCCTCGCGTGAGATGATATTCTTCTCTCCGAGCATTGCCGCGTGTGCTATAGAGCCTTGTATATCTTCTCTGTACATTCTGCCGTCAAAGCGGAGAGAGGAATTAAAGTCGTCCGCCTGCTTATCGAGCGCCTTTGAGAAGCGTCCTGCCCACATTTTGTCCATTTTGTAATTCTCCTGAAAAACCACACATGAGACTGCCGGTATTCCGACAGTCTCAGTGGTGTTATAAATTGATTATTTTTTATTCTTCGCGTCTATCTGCGCCTTTACCTTTATCGGAAGTCCGAAGAGGTTGATAAAGCCTGCGCTGTCCTTCTGATCGTAGACCTCATCCTCGTCGAAGGTTGCTATCTCGGGATCGTAGAGCGAATAGGGAGAGGTAACTCCCGCGTTTATCATATTACCCTTGTAAAGCTTGAGCTTAACGTCACCGGTAACGGTCTCTTGAGTCTTATCAACGAAAGCGGAGAGAGCTTCGCGCAGAGGTGTGAACCACTGACCGAAGTATACGAGCTCCGCAAACTTAGCGGCAACAAGCTCCTTGTAGTGCTGAGTGTCACGGTCGAGACAAAGTTCTTCCAGTTTTGCGTGAGCGTGATAAAGGATAGTTCCGCCGGGAGTCTCATAAACGCCGCGGCTCTTCATGCCTACGAGACGGTTCTCAACAATATCAACAATACCTACACCGTTAACTACAGCAACCTTGAAGTCGGAGGCCAAGCGGTCTTAGGAAGACAA
>JAZMZS010000091.1:0-3290 GCA_045586105.1 Eubacteriales bacterium
CAGAACGACATGGCTACGATCCGACTTAAGCAATTACAGAGAATACTATCTTTATCTTGTACCTGGAAATCTTTCGCTTGAACGTGTCGATTATACTTTGATTCTGTGACTTTGAAACATATTCATCATCGACAGCAGCAAGCTTAACGTTGTTCTCGGGGGTGGTGAGGACCTTTTCATACTCTGTCGCAACATTGTCACCGTAAAGCTCACGAACGTGATCTACTGATGCACCAAAGGTCTGCATTACATTCAGATCCGGACTTTCAAGATCAGGTACCTCATGAAGGCGCGTCTTGGCATTATCTTCCTCTTCATCCGATACACTGACGGCTTGGTGAAGCTTTGTGGCATCATTATCGGTTGGATCATATTTACGGAAATAATAGACCTTAGGCTTCTTGGGGGGGGCGGCAGTCGAAGTCTGCGAGGGTGCAGCTTGAGTATACACATCATCCGCCGCGCATGCCGTTGCGTCATTTACAGTCGGTTCGGACTGAAGCTCCTCGTCGAAATCGGGCAGATCAAATTCCGCAGTCTTTTCGAATTGCTCAGGGGAAGCAGGTGTTTCCTCGTCAAAATCAGAAAACAGCTGCTTTAATTTTGCGCGGACAAAGTCGTCCTCATCATTTGGAATCTGGCTCTGAGACTGAGTAGGTGCTTGAACGGGATCCTGTGCAGGCTCTTCGATCGCCGTTCTGACAGGAATTTCGCTCTGAACAGAAGCATTCTCATCCGCCTGAATATCAAAAATGCCGTTGAGCGTTTCGAGACCCTCTTCATCATCGTCAGCAGACTCGTAGACTGCTTGAGCGTTATCAAAAAGATCATGGATCTCATCGAGATTATCGTCATTATCAAGCTTCATCGAAAGCGGAGACTCGATCTCTGCAGTACTCTCAAACTCACCGATAAAATCCTCATCGAGAAGATCATCAATATCACCCGTGGACTGATCGAACGAGGAATCTTGCGGCTCGCCTTGAGATTCAGCAAATACGTCAAGAACGCCATAAACATCATTATCGTTATCTGCGGACTTTGAGGGTGCTTCGTTTTCATCAACCAATTTTGAATATGTATCGCGGTCGATGGCTAATTTTTCCTTAAGCTTCTCTACAAGAGCTTCGGGAGAAAGTTCATCCATGTTTTCAAAATCTTTATTATCCATGAGTTAAACCTCCATCTTTTTTCAGATTAATGATGCGATTTTGCAGCCTCGCTCAATATTATAGCGGCGGCAGCTGAAACATTAAAAGAATTTATATTACCGTACATTGGTATACTGACAATAAAATCACAGTTTTCCTTGACAAGACGTGATATTCCCTTACCTTCACTTCCCATTACTATCGCGCATGGACAGTCAAAATCAGTCTCGTAGCAAGAGCTTCCACCCGCTTCTGCACCGAATATCCAAAAACCTTCGCTTTTCAGCTTTTCGAGTGCGTTATTCAGATTGGTTACCTTAGCAACCGCCATATACTCGAGTGCGCCGGCGCTTGTCTTTGAAACAACAGAATTCAATGTAGCAGACCTGTGCTTCGGAATGATGATACCGTGAACACCAAGGCATTCAGCTGACCTGATTATTGCGCCGAGATTGTGAGGATCCTCGATTCCGTCAAGCACGGCAATAAGAGGCTTCTGACCCCTTTGATGTGCGATATCGATTATATCCTCAATGCTTGAATACTCCTTTGCAGAAGCAATTGCGGCTACACTTTGGTGGTTACCGCCCTTACACATATTATCGAGCTTCGCTTTTTCAACCTCTACTATCGGTACCTTTCTTGTAATTGCGAGGTCTGCCAGCATTGAAACCGAGCCTTCTCTTACACCTTTGACAATATAAAGCTTATCTACTGAGCGATCAGATCTCAATAATTCTTTTACTGAATTTCTACCATATACGAGACATTCATCTATATCTGCCGTCTCGTCTACACGTCTGTTATCATACACAGAAGAACGGCTTTCGTCTCTTTGTCGGTTTTTAGAATATTTAGGATTGTTGTTATTTGTCATAAAAAGCTCTCAACCTTAAAATTTCGATAATCATACATCTTTATTATATCATATAATTGTTAGTTTGTACATAGCAAAATAAAGATTTTCATCGAATTTTGAGATTTTTTTGTCATTCAAGCACTCTATACCATAGACAAACACAAAGGAATCGGTCAAGTTCATGTTTCAATATTGTAATCATCACACTCTTCACTCACAAAACTACTCTCTCAAACTGACAGGTCGAATGATACTCTTAGCAAAAGCGTTATTTGCGCTATTCTCTATGCAGCAAAAAAGGACGACCCCAAAGGTCGTCCTTAATTCAGACAAAGTATAAGTATAACTTATTCCTCTTCAGCTTTCATAGCAGCATAGCACTCGCTGCAGTAAACCGGTCTGTCGTTTGAAGGCTGGAAAGGAACCTTAGCTTCCTTACCGCACTTAGCGCAAACAGTGGTGAACAGTTCTCTCTGTCCTCTGCCGTTGTTCTTGCGGGCATCGCGGCAAGCCTTGCATCTCTGGGGCTCATTCTGGAAGCCCTTCTCTGCGTAAAACTCCTGCTCGCCGGCTGTGAATACGAAATCCTCTCCGCACTCTTTGCACTTTAACGTCTTGTCCTGATACATTTTGTTACCTCGCTTTTAAATGGTAAAATTTATTTATTGCTCTAAGTAAAAACGTCATATAAATATTTCGGTAGATGCTTAGGCTATAAATCATAATTATTGATGCAATTTCGCATCTTGATCTTTAATCTCATGATAGCACCCTCAACGGATCTATCAGATCTCGAGAGGTGTCGTGCGATCTCTTTTATTTTATATCCCTCGATGTACAAGGTATAGACCGAATACTCGTAATCGGATAAATGTGCCTTGACAAACCTATCAAGCTTAGCAAAGCTCTCCTTGCTGATATAGTCATCGTACGGATCCGATTCTTCTGCGATCCCAAGAGCAATATCAAGCCCTTCGGGCACAACGAAGCCGCGCTTTTGTTCATTACGAACAAATGTCAAAAGTGAATTAGTTATACATATCTTGGCATAAAGTCCAAAACTAACAGAACTTACATTCGGATCGTATGAGCAAGCAGCTCGATACAAACCGATCAGTGCTTCCTGTGAAAGCTCATCTCTTTCGGCTTGCCCCGAAAAATAACATACGATGCTTTCTACAAGAGGCTTATATTGCTTTGCGATCTCGGCAAAGGCGTTATCTTGCCCTCGTTTGGTCAAGGCAATAAGATCATTCACCCTTCCGCAAGAATCATAATTC
>JAZMZS010000092.1:0-2037 GCA_045586105.1 Eubacteriales bacterium
GAGAAGGTAGCGTCGGTCATCCGTGCACACGCACGGGAGAAGCTCGTAATACTCATCACCCACGACAGGAGCGAGGCAGGGCTCACGGATATCGAGACGATAATTGAACTGTAATAGCAATGCGGGGGAGGACCTTTGTCAAAAGTCCTCCCCCGCATTATTTTCTCATTATTCTATTACTGCTGAGCGCGCTTGATCTTGGCTTCTGCCTTGAGGCGGAGCTCGGTATTGAGGATACGCTTACGGAGTCTTATTGACTTTGGCGTTACCTCGATCAGCTCGTCGTCAACGATAAACTCGATCGCCTGCTCAAGAGACATGATCTTGGGCGGGGTGAGTATAAGCGCTTCGTCGGCACCCTTTGAGCGGATGGCGGTGAGGTGCTTTGCCTTACATACGTTGAGGGTGATATCCCCCTGCTTGGGGTTCTCGCCGACGATCATTCCCTCGTACACGGGGGTCTGAACGCCGATAAACATGGTTCCTCTGTCCTGGGAGTTAAAGAGTCCGTAAGAGGTGGACACGCCTTCCTCGCTCGCTATAAGAGAGCCCGAGTATCTGGTCGTAACCTCACCCTTATACGGCTGATAGGAATCGAAGAGGCTGTTCATTATTCCCTCGCCCTTGGTATCGGTGAGAAATTCACTTCTGTAACCGAAAAGGCATCTGGTGGGGATGAGATACTCGATACGCATTCTCGATCCCTTGGGGTCCATTGCGATAAGCTCGCCCTTGCGGCGGCTGAGTTTTTCTACTACCGCACCCACGGAATCCTCGGGGCAGTCGATGGTTACGCGCTCGACAGGCTCGCACTTAACACCGTCGATCTCACGGAAGAGCACCTTAGGTGTAGAGCAGCAAAGCTCATATCCCTCGCGGCGCATATTCTCGATAAGGATGGAAAGATGCATCTCTCCTCTGCCCGCAACTCTGAACGACTCTGTCGTCTCGCCTTCGTTTACGCGGATCGAAACGTCCTTCAGCGTCTCCTTGAAAAGACGGTCGCGCAGATGGCGGCTGGTGACGAACTTTCCTTCCTTTCCTGCGAAGGGAGAGGTGTTTACGGAGAAGGTCATCTCCATCGTAGGCTCGGAGACCTTGACAAATTCGAGAGGCTCAACGCAGGAGGTGCTCGTTACTGTATCTCCGATGTTTATTGCCTCGCATCCCGAGAAGCATACGATGTCACCGACAGTCGCCTTCTCGACGGAGGCTCTGCCGAGACCGTCGATCTGATAGAGGGCTACTATCTTCGCTCTCTTCGTCACGGTGTCCGAATGGTAGTTGGAGATAGCGACCTCCTGATTTACCCTGATGCTTCCGCGCTCGATACGTCCGATACCGATACGTCCGACGTACTCGTTGTAGTCAACGCTCGAAACGAGAAGCTGAAGCTCCCCGTCCTCGTCTCCCTCGGGAGCGGGGATGTAATCCATGATAGTATCAAAGAGAGGAACGAGATCGGTTCCCGCTTCCTCGGGCGAATAGGATGCGGTTCCCGCTCTTCCCGAGCAGAAGAGCATGGGAGAGTCAAGCTGCTCGTCGGTCGCGTCAAGATCCATGAGAAGCTCAAGGACCTCGTCTATGACCTCGTGAATTCTCGCGTCGGGCTTGTCTATCTTGTTGACGACGACGATCACTCTGTGATTAAGCTCAAGCGCTCTCTGAAGAACAAAGCGTGTCTGAGGCATCGGTCCCTCTGCCGCGTCAACGAGAAGTATAACGCCGTTTACCATCTTCAGCACGCGCTCGACCTCACCGCCGAAATCTGCGTGCCCGGGAGTGTCAACTATATTGAACTTTGCATCCTTGTAATACACCGCAGTGTTCTTTGCAAGGATAGTAATGCCTCTTTCCTTTTCGATATCGTTAGAGTCCATTACTCTGTCTTCGGTTACCTGGTTCTCACGGTATATACCGCCCTGCTTCAGCATTTCGTCAACAAGGGTGGTCTTGCCATGGTCAACGTGAGCAATGATCGCCACGTTTCTGAGATCTGTACGTTTCACAAGTCGGAGGCCAAGCGGTCTTAGGAAG
>JAZMZS010000093.1:0-12953 GCA_045586105.1 Eubacteriales bacterium
AGGCATCGTCATAAACATCTACACCGAAGCGTGAAAACTTGGAATTTTTGTTTTTTAAAGCATACGATCTGACAGCAATGGAAAACGCGGCAAGTGCGTTGTACGGCCAGCCGGAGCTGATCTCAAAAGGAACAACACATACTACGTAATCCTCAAAGTCGATCAGGCTCGTGACCTGAACACCGCCGTCAGCACGCTTGTAACACATAGTTCCGCCATATGTACGCCCGTCGTAGGTTCTCATATAATGTCCCTGAGTTTTTGAGGAAAGACCGAGCTGATCATATCCGTCATATTCGAAAAGTACCATGTTTAAGCTTGGATCAACAACACTTACGGCAGTCGATGACGGCTCCACTATGCTGACATTATATTTTTTTGTCAGAGAGGTCAGGGATATCAGCGCCTTATTGGCTCTGTCCGAGGTGGAAAAGTCACCTACTCTGATGACATACTTATTATCGATATAGCACGGAATTGCTTTATAAGATGTTCCCGATAACATAGAATTGACGGAATCTATCTGGGTCTTTAGCTGATCCTCATTTTTTATATTAAGATCCATCAGCTGCAGATGATAACCTCCGATATGCACAGTACCGGATGCTTTAACGTAATTTCCATACTGGTTCTTGGAGAGATTCATATCATTTGTGATAAAAACCTTCTCTTCGGTGAGAGAATATATCCTGCGTACAGATCTGTCCTCTTTTCCGATAGAAGCCGTATTTACAACGAAACCGTTGGTTGTTGAAAGCTCAAAACCAACGGCTACTTCGCTTGCGCCGCATTCAAGTCCTACGGCTATAAGATCATTTGGAAACTGATATCCGTCCGCAGCTACGTTAAAACTCGAACCGAAAACGTAGGCAAGCACGGAAACGCATGATAAGATCATGAGTATTGCAAGAAAAAGACACATATAGCGGACAAACTGCTGTTGCTTTGACTGCTTCGGCTTTTTCTCTTTATCAGCATTGTGATTCTTATTCGACAACTTCATACGCTCCTCTCACTAAAACATAGGCATCCTGGCTTTTAACGATGATACCTCTGCCGTCTCCACCCTTGGGAACTACGATCAGATGATTCTTCACAATAGAAGTGCCATCCTGAATATCATCACCTGTAGTCAGGTCTGCTATTCCCTGTACGTATTCCTCACCGTTTTCATATGTAAACGGCGAAATTACGTCCGCTTCGCCCGTACGAAGTATTATCTCAAGAGAGTACTCCTTGGACAGTATCTTCTGACCGAACTTCAGCTTTACTACCTCATATGACGAGGACTTATTAAGAGCTCCCTCGAAGGATTCAACCTTTTCTTTGAGCACCTTAACATCCTCTTCAAGCTGCTTGATCTTGGCATTTGCAGCCTCAAGCGCACTTTGATCAGCTTTTTTTGCAAAATTCTGTGCGAGATTCTTTGCTTCATCGATTTGAGCGGAAAGCTCGGGAATAACGATCTCATTGATATAACTGAGAGAAACGAGGGGGTCGGTAGAGCTATCAAAGCTGTCGGAAGTAGCCATGACCGTAGTGCTGCAGAGCAATGCACACAAAAGCAATGATACTATCCGTTTTTTATTCTTCGACACTTCGATCCCTCCGTTTCAAACGTTGTATGGTTCATTATAACATATAAAATCCGACAAGTAAATACTTTTTGACAATTTTGTACAATATTATCGGGGCTTTGAGAAGGGTCATCCATTCAGGATCTTTTTATCCTTCGATGTCAATGCGACGCCAATAGCAGGTATTTTGATCTTTTTGTAGCTTTCGTCCTGTCCGAAGCTATCGTCAAGCTCGGTGTGTACCGCTGCTATTCTTTGCTTACCCTTAAGGGTGAAGATCTGCACTCCGACACTCGTTCTTGTGGATTTTTCCGGAATGAGCTTTGTATTTATCATAATAGCCTTTGATGTATCAGAGACGATAAGTATATTTGAAGGCTTCTTTTGATAAATAGCAGATACGATCGGAGAAGCATCAGAGTATGCACCTGTGAGCTTTCTTCTTGCGCTCTTTGTCTTGTATGCGGACATCGGGATCCTGACGCCCTTTCCGTTTTCAAAGATGAAGACCATATTATCCTCGTCCGAAATATCCTTGTTGATGATCATAAGAATGGGACGTTCTCCATCATCCATCTTTAGCTTAGCGGCAACAAATTCTCCGAGAGCGGATGCTTTGCAGGTGTCAAAATCGGAGACCTTGGAGTTATACAGCTGGCATTGATTTGTAAAGAATATAAGCTCTGTAAGATTATCTGCATCAGCCATATTTACAATAGAATCTCCCTCCTTCAGACCCTGAACGTCATTTCCTCTGAGTGACGCGAGCGTGATCTTCTTGAAGTAGCCGTCCTTTGTAAATACTAACTTGACGTTGTAGTTTTCAACAAAAGATATAGGCTCTGAATCCGCAATATCTTCTGCATATATAATATTTGTTTTTCTCGGCTTCGCATGCTTTTTCTTTATTTCCTTGAGCTGATCTACGATACAAGCCTTGATCTTAAGCTCATCGGCAAGTATCTGTTCAAGCTCAGCGATCTCAGCCTGCAGATCCGTTATCTCCTTCAGACGATTGAGTATATACTCCTGGTTAAGGTGGCGAAGCTTTATCTCGGCGATATATTCCGCCTGTATCTCATCTATCGAGAAAGCCTTCATGAGGTTCGGTACGACCATTGATTCCTCGGCAGTTCCGCGGACTATTGCAATAGCTTTATCGATATCGAGCAATATCTTACCGAGACCGAGCAGCAGATGAAGCTTATCCTTCTTTTTTTGAAGATCATATGTCATCTCACGTGACAAGCACCCCATCCTGAATCTTATCCATTCTCTGAGTATCTCGCAGATGCCCATTTGCCTGGGAGCGCCGTCGATAAGAATATTGAAGTTGCAATCAAAGCTGTCCTCGAGCGGTGTAAGCTTATATAGCTTTGCCATGAACTTATCGGGATCGACACCTTTTCTGAGGTCGATAGTAAGCTTGAAGCCGTTGAGGTCGATCTCGTCTCGGAAGTCGGAAACCTCCTTAAGCTTGTTTTCCTTGACAAGATCGGTCAGCTTTTTCATTATAGCCTCGATAGAGGTAGAATAAGGGATCTCAATTATCTCAATGCAGTTCTCAGACTTGTCATAAACATATCTGGCACGAAGCTTGACAGCGCCTCTGCCGCTATCGTACACCTCACGCATTTTTTCGCGGTCGTAAACAACAAACGCTCCTCCCGAAAAGTCAGGTGCAGGAACAAGATCGAGGATCTTCTCGGTATTTGTCCGGGGATTTCTGAGCATTGCTATTGTTGCATCGCATATCTCGCCGAGATTAAAAGAACAGATCGAGCTTGCCATACCTACCGCAATACCCGTATTCGGTGAAACAAGAACATTGGGAAAAGTGGTAGGAAGAAGCACAGGCTCAGTCATTTGGTTATCATAGTTCGGCACAAGATCGACTGCGTTTTTGTCAATTCCTCTGAACAGCTCACTGCAGAAGCTGTCGAGCTTGACCTCAGTATATCTCGAGGCAGCGTAAGCCATATCGCGGCTATACTGCTTTCCGAAGGTCCCCTTTGAATCAATAAAGGGATGAAGCAATGCTTCATTTCCGCGTGTAAGACGAACCATTGTCTCATATATTGCAGCGTCACCGTGAGGGTTGAGCTTCATGGTCTGACCGACAACGTTCGTGCTCTTTGTCCTTGCTCCGGTAAGAAGACCCATTTTGTACATCATATAGAGAAGCTTTCTTTGAGATGGCTTGAAGCCGTCTATTTCGGGAATAGCTCTCGAAACTATAACGCTCATTACGTATGGCATATAGTTTTTCTCTATAGTTTCGGTGATCGGCTGCGCAACGGCAGGCTTGTGAGGCGCAGCTTCTCTTTTTGCAGTATCTTTCTTTTTAGTCTTAGCCATTCTATAACCTCATCTTTATCTATTATATAAGGTCTGCATCAATAACTCTGAAGGCTGCAGCGCGCAGCATTCTGTTTTGCAGTGCAAGTCCGAGACCTTCTCCGCTCGGATAAGGAGCATATATCTCTCTTGCGCCAAGCTCATCAGCCTTTCTTAGAGCGGCAAATAATCTTTTTGCGGCATCCGAAGAGCTTGACGGATCACCGAGAGATAACATTCTGTCCGAATAAGGGATCTTATCGTCAGAGCACAAAATATAAGTATCAGCATTACAAAGCTTTTCTGACAGGAGCTTATAAACATTCTCCTCCGAGCCTTTAACAAGAAACAAAGCGGCTTCCGGGGCATAATGCGAGATCAGCATCCCCGGGCTTTCAACCTTTGTATCCGAGGCAGGCTTTTCTGTGACTCCGTGTGCAATTTCAACATCACCGAGAATGTCCCTTAGCATTTCGGGGGTTATTCCGCCGGGTCTGAGCAAAACACATCTGTCCCGCTCAAGCTTAATTATCGTAGACTCAAGACCTACCTCGCATTCTCCTCCGTCGATTATCATATCGATCTTACCGTCGAGATCGTGCTTCACATGCGAAGCGGAGGTGGGAGAGGGTCTGCCCGATGTATTTGCTGAAGGAGCGGCGATAGGACATCCGCATGCCTCAATAAACAAACGGGCTGCTCTGTGAGAAGGACAGCGAATAGCAAGAGTATCAAGTCCCGCACTCACACAAGGTGCGGTCACTCCCTTTGAGGGCATGATCACGGTTATAGGTCCCGGCATAAACGCTCGAGCGATCATGTAATATCTCTCGTCGGTATATACGTATTTATCAGCATCGGCAGGATCTGCAACATGTACTATAAGCGGATTGTTTGAGGGTCTGCCCTTTGCATTATAAATGTTAGATGCCGCATGGTCGTCAAGAGCATTTGCTCCGAGACCGTACACCGTCTCTGTGGGAAAAGCAACAAGTCCGCCTCTCTTTATTATCAGAGAGGCTTCGTTAAGCTCGTCTATATCAAAGCGATCCTTATCAAGCACCAGATATTTCGTTTTCATTATTCGGCACCCTTCAGCTTTTCAGCAGTATCAGCGGTTATAAGCGCATCTATCATAGAACCGATATCACCGTTGAGAAAAGACTCAAGGGAATAAAGCGTGAGCCCGATCCTGTGGTCGCTAACTCTACCCTGCGGATAGTTATATGTGCGGATCCTCTCGCTTCTGTCGCCGGTTCCGACCTGTGAGCGCCGCTCGCTTGCGATCTTTTGGTTCTGTTCTGTAAGCTTCATGTCGTAAAGCTTGGTCTTGAGAAGCTTGATAGCCTTGTCCTTATTCTGAAACTGACTTCTTTCATTCTGACATTCAATTACGATACCTGTGGGCTTATGAGTAAGACGGACTGCACTTTCGGTCTTATTGACGTGCTGTCCGCCGGCTCCGCTCGATTTGCAGGATTCAATAATAAGATCGCTGTCCTTGACCTCGATCTCGACATCCTCAGCCTCGGGAAGAACAGCAACGGTAGCGGTAGAGGTCTGTATCCTGCCCTGGCTTTCTGTCTCGGGAACACGCTGAACGCGGTGAACGCCCGATTCGAATTTGAGTCTCGAATAAGCCCCCTCGCCGATCACCATGAAGCTGACTTCCTTAAAACCTCCAAGCTCGGTCTCGTTGCAACCAACAAGCTCACATTTGTATCCCGCAGACTGCGCATACATGTTATACATTCGGTAAAGCACATATGCGAACAGCGCCGCCTCCTCGCCGCCTGCTCCCGCGCGAATCTCAACTACGACATTCTTATCGTCATTCTCGTCCTTCGGAAGCAACAGGATCTTTAACTCTTCAATGCAGCTTTGTGAAGCGTCCTTAAGCTCCTCAAACTCTGCACGTGCAAGCTCACGTATTTCACCGTCGTTTGAGGTATCCTCGGCAAGCTCGAGCGCATCCTTCAACTGTGATTCAAGGTCATTATATTCACGGAATTTTTCAATTACAGGCGTAAGCTGCTTGTATTCCTTCATCAAGGATCTGTATTTTTCCTGGTCAGATACAGTATCCGGGAGAGCTAACTCCTCTTCAATATGAATGAACCTGAGCTCTGCATCTTTTAGCTTGTTTATCATTTTTTATATGTCCTTAGGATATTATTCAATCTTCAAGGAAAGCAAGGAATCCGAGATGCGCACTGTAGAGATCTGCTTTCGATACTACCTCTATAGGTGCATGCATGCTGATCACCGGAACTCCTATGTCTATCGTGTCGATGTTGAGATTTGCGATATACTTGGCAACTGTCCCGCCTCCGCCGATATCGATCTTTCCAAGCTCGGCAGACTGCCAGACAACGTCCTTTTCTGCGAAGATTCTGCGTACTCTGCCGACTATTTCGGCAGATGCATCGCTCGTACCGTTCTTACCTCTTGAGCCTGTATATTTGGAAAGTGCAACACCGCAGCCGAGTATAGCAGAATTTGCTTTTTCATAAACGTCGGCGAAATTCGGATCAAATGCTGCATTTACATCACTTGATATGCAGAACGAATTAGCACGTACACGTCTGGGATTGGCGCCCATCTGAGAAGAGATCTCATCGATAAGATCGCAAAGAAGTCTCGACTGCATTCCAGTACTTCCGTCGCTTCCCGTTTCTTCCTTGTCTGCAAGAATGACCATCTGTGTCCCCTTATCGTTGTTTGATTCGAAAAGTGCCGTTATTGACGGATAGGCGCATACCTTGTCATCGTGGCCGTAAGCGGCGATCATAGAACGGTCAAGACCGACGTCCCTTGCTTTACCCGCAGGGACCGCACAAAGCTCAGCTGAAGAAAAATCGTCCTCGGTTATACCGTACTTCTCATTCAAAAGCCTCATAACATTTTGCTTTATAGCATCAGAATCATCATCAACAGGACGTGAGCCTGCAAGAAGATTGAGCTGTTCACCGGATATAGCGCCTGCAAGCGTCTTTTCCGATTGCTTTCCAGCAAGATGCGGGAGCAGGTCGTTTACGTAAAGAATAGGATCTGATTCATCCTCACCGATGACCACATCTACGATGCTTTCGTCAGACTTGACAACGATACCGTGCAAAGCAAGCGGGATCGCGGTCCACTGATACTTTCTGATACCGCCGTAATAGTGTGTCTTCAGGAAAGCCATTCCGCCGTCCTCATAAAGCGGTCTTTGCTTAAGATCAAGTCTCGGAGAATCAATATGAGCCGCAAGGATCTTGATACCGTTTTCTACGTTTTCGGTTCCAATCCTGAATAAATATATTGATTTATCTCTGTTATTGAGATAGTATTTGCCGCCCGTCTTAAGCTCGTCGCCGATGCTGTATTCCTCATAGCCATGCTCACGGGCAAGCTTAGCCGTGCATCTGACGGCATCACGTTCGGTCTTTGAATTGTCGAGAAATTTTGCATATCCCTCGGAATAATCGTATGCCTCTTTTATCGCTTGCTCAGGCATGCACTCAAAAAAGTTACGCTTTTTATACATAATATCTTCGTTCATGATCATATCTCCTTTTTATTAAAAATCCTCGCCGTACAGATCGACGTATTTGTTTATTGCATCATTGACCCTTTTAACGTATTGTTCCGTTTCTCTGAAAGGAATATTCACAAGCTTCCCCTCGGCATCTGTGTACTCCGGGTCATCAAGCCACTCAGAGACGTTACCCATTCCGGCATTATAAGCCGCAAATACTATATCCCAATCGTCATAGATCCTGTACAGATAATTGAGATAATATGTACCGTATCTGATATTGGTCTGAGGGTCAAACATCATTCCCTGCTCGTAATCGTCACCGAGTTTTTTTGTGATCTCGTCAAACGTCGCGGGTGCAAGCTGCATAAGACCGATGGCTCCTGCGCTGCTTTGAGCATTCGATGAAAAACCGCTTTCGGTTTTGATCACGGCATAGATTATTTTTTTCGGCACTCCGAAATCACGGCTTGCAGATTCTATAAAATCCTTATACTCGAGCGGATATTCGTTTTTTTCAGCCCTGTCCCAAAGAAGAGATGCGCCATAGCCTACTATCAAGGAAACAGCAAGTATCCCTACAAGCAAAAATGAACGGATCAATGCTTTTTTCATCTTAGTTTTCCTTTATCTTGTCATATACGCCCTTTACCTTAACAAGCAAACGGGCAACATCGGAATTGTTATCTATTACATAGTCGCACTTCTCACAAAAGAAAGCGTCTGTGTGTTGAGCGGCGATCCTGGCGCAAGCCTTAAAGGAGGAGATGGCATCTCTTTTGCATATTCTACCGATCCTTGTAGATTTTTCACACACAACAGCGACTGTATGATCACAGATCTTATCCATCTCGGCCTCAAACAGCTGCGGAGCATCAATGATAACAACAGAGGTGCCTTTATTCTTTTCTTTTTCTATGATCTTGTCGCATGCATCTCTGACAAATTTGTGAGAGATGCTGTTGAGCTCACTCAGTTTTTCGCTGTTGCCAAAAACGATCTCTGACAAAACAGAGCGATCTATCCCGCCGTTTGCTTTTTTTACATTCTCTCCGAAATGCTCAATAATCGCCCGCGAGCACTCGCTTTCACAGGATATCATAGAATGGTATAATGCGTCGGTATCTATAACGCTGCATCCAAGAGAACGAAACAGCAGTCCCACGATCCCCTTGCCGGCGCCCGATCCACCCGTAAGTCCGATTATCTTCAAAATACACCTCCGACAATTGCATATAGATAGGTATTATACTTATTGATTATATCAAATTATTATCCGAAATTCAAGTATTATAGTTTTTTTTACACAATAAATAAATTCATAGCATATTAATGTAATAGATAAAACAGGAGGTGCCTATGTCAGATATTATTGATTTAACAAAGAAAGATAGTTGCAATATTGTTTATTTTGCATCCGCAAACAGTGGAGATGGATTTATATCCTACTTCGGCAAGGTATTCGATCCTAATTCATTCGAACGCATTTTTATTTTAAAAGGCGGTCCGGGAACAGGCAAAAGCACGCTGATGAAAAAAGCAAAGAAGTGTGCTCTAAGCTACGACTTGAATTGTGAGGAGATTCTCTGCTCTTCAGACCCCGATTCACTCGACGGAATTATTATCAACACACAAAAGGGAAAGCTTGCCATTATCGACGGAACCGCTCCGCATGTAAGGGATACTATTATTCCGGGTGCAGTAGATGAACTGCTCGACCTCGGTAAGTACTGGAATTCAAAAGCTCTGTTTTCCTGCAAAAATAAGATAACAGAACTTCAAAACCAGAAACAGAATGCATATGAAAACGCTTATGCATATTTGTCATCAGCAAAAAGGCTGCTGAAACGAAAGCAACTCCTGCTCCGGGATTGCATAAACACTCAAAAACTTTATAAAGCTGTAGGAAGATTTTTCAAATACTCAAAAAGCTCTACAGCTATACCATCGGTGTCATATAAACTCAGCAGCGCAATTTCGGCAAAAGGAAGCTTCAGAACCGATATATATAAGGACTGCTTCGGTGAAAGTGTGGCTGTATATGGTCCGCAAGGATCGTCCTACATAGTATTATCGGCAATAAAGGATTGCGCTGCGCTGACAGGCTCGGATGTGATACTTTCACCCACCCCGCTAATACCCGATGATATCGACGGTATATTTGTAAAAAGTATAAATACAAGCTTTTTTGATGCAGGAAACAGCCGACCGACTAATTCTGAAAAATGTATAAATGCACAACGTTTTATTGATCCGGATGCGCTAAGAACCATAAAACCCGCTCTCAGGTCTATCTCAAAACTCTATGAAGCATCAATGTCAAATGCATATTCCGAGCTTGCAAAAAGCAGAAGCTTACATTTTTCCTTAGAACAGATCTACACAAGAGCCATGGATTTTGATGCATTTAATGAGGCTGTAGAATACATCAGCGAACAGATAAAAGCCTTTTGCGATTAAACCGCAAAAGGCTTTGGTACGTTCAACTTTAGACGAACCTTAGGAATAATGTGTGCACATCCGCATAATATGCCGTAAAGGAGTACCACGGTCGATATGTGAACACAGAGACCAAAAATGCTTTCCGGAGATAGATATAAAACATGAGAATATACACATCTGACGGTCATACATGAAGCTATAGAAAAGAACGTCGGAAGAAAAATGACCTTTATCATCGGAATATTCAGCCTGAGCACCTGAGAAAGCTTAAATATACTTGCCGAAGCATTCACAAGTTCACTCACCGATATAAGTATCACATAACCAAGGATTCCAAGACGGGGGATCAACAGAATAACCCCGATAACGCACAGAGCGGCATCGATAATATTCACGGTCATCGTGTAGACCTGATATCCAAGCCCCTTAAGCATAGAATCAACAACCGTATCAAGATACATTATCGGTATGACAGGAGCAAGAAGTCTTATATACTTCCCTGCATCCGTGCTGTTATATATGACCCTTCCTAAGGATCCGGAGTAACTAAGCATAATCCCCGAAACACAAGCTGAAAAAGCAAAAGTAACAACAATAGCCTTCATAGCAGTGCGCTTTATATGCACAGCATCCCCCTTTGCCTTAGATTCTGCAAGCTCCGGTATGAGAAGCGATGCAAATGAGCTTGTCAATGATGCAGGATATAAGATGAGAGGCAATACCATACTGCCAAGCATCCCGTAGGAACTTAGTGCCGCCGAGTGTGTCATGCCGTTCATTCTCAAAGCCTTCGGTATAAGCATGTGCTCAAGGGTAACTAAAGCTGATCTTATATAAGTACTCACTGCAATAGGAATCGAAATCGACACCAATGCTTTTACTTGTTCCTTTTTTGGAACGGTCGTACGCTTCGCTTGATAGGTCATCAGATTTCGTTTTTTATCTATCATACACAGAATAGCGCTGTACACAGCAGATAAGCACTCAGCTACACAACCGCCCGAGACGATCGCTATGCAACCGCCCTCGACGCCTTTGGGTAAGAATACTCCAAACAGCATGATGCATGCGGTCATTCTGACAAGCTGCTCAAGAATTCCGATAACAGCACTTTTATGTACACGTCTGACTGCATTAAAATAGCCGTTAAACACACTGGATAAGGATATGGGAAGCATCGAAAGCGACATAACTCTTATGGAAGCAACCGTCCTTTTGTCGGATAGCAGTGTACATCCGATCATATCGGCGCCGAAATACAGGGAGAACGATGCCATGGATCCGAAGATTACAGAATACCAAACAGCAGTCTTTAAGGCTTGATAGGCGCCGATGAGATCGTTCTTTCCTAACGCCTCGGAAACGGTTCTCGTTACACCGAATCCAACTCCTGAGCAAGCCAACGTTACAGTAAACCCGTACACACTCATCACGAGAGATAACAGTCCCATAGACTCCATTCCGACCTTATTTGAAACGTAGGCGTTCCAAGATACACCGACAGTTCTCATAAATACAGCGGAAATCGCCAATATCAGTCCATCTCTCAAAAATTTTTTTGTTCTGTTCATATAGACACACCTCGATCTATCTATATGCAGTACTATATTCATTAAAGAACAAAAATGAGAGCGTGCTGACGCTCTCATGTATAGATATATGTATCCCTCGCCCGCGTTCCTCGCCTCGTCATAACTTGACTTCAGATCGGCGCGGCGTGAGACGAGAGCGCGCTACTCTCCGAGCGTCTTTTCCTCTGTATCGGTCAGGCTCTCGATGCTTAGCTCTGCTATACTCGCATTCGTGGCGCCGCTGAATACGGCGTTTGCTACCGACAGTGCGCTTGACGCAAACTCCTGCATACCGTTCACTACGTTGCGGGATCTTGTAGGATTTTCGAGACGCTTTTTCAGCTTCTGCACCTCGCGGAGAGTCTTTTTCTTTGTCTCGGTGTTGTGCCTGCTCTCGGTTCGTGCCTTCTGACGCTCGTAATATCTCTGCTTTGTGCGGGATATCTCGTCACCCTGACGGCGAACCGAACGGGAGATCATATTACGGATAGTATCAGAAACACGGCTCGCCTTGAGTCCGCTCTCGTTGGTGTCAATACTTTCGTTGAGAGAACGTATCTCCTCACGCTTTGCCTTGAGCTTGTCCGCATCCCTCTCAGGAGCATTGTTCAGCTTGCGGTATTCGTCGGTGAGCTTGTTAAGCTGCTCATACTGTTCTGCAAGTATATTCGCATTTCGCTTATACCTCTCAAGTGATTCCTGCTCTCTGCTATTCTCTGCTACACTCTGCAGACCTTCCGCCAGAGCTACGATGTTCTTCACTCTTGTTTCACGGTCGATAGCAGCTGCAGTGTCGGTATCGTAGACTGCGATGGAGTAACGGTAGTCAGAAAAACTATCACCAACAAGTATACTTGCATTGTTTTTTGAATTCTGCATATAATTCTTCTTGACAAGCAATGCTTTTTGAAGTATACTTGTTATGAAGAGAGGTTCGTTTTCTTCAAGGGCCCAGTTCGTAAGACTGTTAGCTTGTGAAGAATTCGATGCCTCTTTTTCTATTGCTACATTGTGCAAATATAGCCTTTGGTTTTGAGAATCTCTTTGAAGCATAACTCCCATATAATAAGGAGTGTTACCTATCTTTATCGGAGCAGTAACGACAATTCTATCAACATCAGTACCTTCCTTTGTTTTGATATGTATTACCTTTCCTTTTTCCAAAACAGCTGGTATAGCCTCGATAGATGCGATTTTTTCCGACGTTAGTCCATGACGTAATTCTGATTTAACACTCGAGTTTGATAAAGCAATATCTCCGAACTCTTCCACATACAAACTATTACCTAACGAATCAAAAAAGTTAGAAAATAATTCTTTTGGGGAAAGCCCTGACTTTTGCAGTTTCTCAACAGGAACGCTATATACAGAAGGCATCTTCGCAACTTTTATTACATTCTCTTTCAAATCATCTTGGGTATATGATTTGCGATTTATGCTATACCTTACACCCGCCATGTTCTCCCTCTCGACGAGGGTAGAGATATCGGCGCCGGTGGGGTGTGC
>JAZMZS010000094.1:0-4707 GCA_045586105.1 Eubacteriales bacterium
AGCTTGCGTTCCTTGCGGATCTCGGCATCGAGGAAAGCGGTCTTGACAGACTTATCAGCGCGTCTTACTCGCTGCTCGGTCTTATCTCATACCTTACCGCAGGCCCCAAGGAGGTCCGTGCTTGGACCATCACCCGCGGAACCAAGGCGCCTCAGGCGGCAGGAAAGATACACAGTGACTTCGAGCGCGGATTTATCCGTGCCGAGATAATCTCCTTTGAGGATCTCGTCAGAGAGGGAAGCGAAAAGGCTGTAAGAGAAAAGGGACTTATGCGCTCCGAGGGTAAGGAATACGTTATTGCCGACGGCGATATCGTTCTCTTCAGATTTAATGTATAATCGATATAACGTACAGAAAAAGCACGGTGAGACCGTGCTTTTTCTTATAGGATAGTATGAAACTATTTTGAAGAAGGTATGTATCTTCCGATCGCGCCTGCGATAGAAGAGATAGGCATCGTTTGCAAAATTATCCTGCCGGGACCCGTTACTACGGTGTTGAATAGACCCTCACCGCCGAAGAGAACGTTTTTAACTCCCGAGACCTTTACGATATTCATTTGTACGGTAGCGTCCATTGCCGCGAGGTATCCCGTGTCAACCACCATGGACTGGCCGGGCTGCAGATAATACTCACATCCGTACCCGTCTATCTCGACGAATGCAAGACCCCGTCCCGAGAGCTTCTGCATGATAAAGCCCTCTCCGCCGAACAGTCCCGCACCGAATTTCTTTTGAAAATGGACCGAAAGCTCAACTCCCGCTTCGCTTGCGAGAAAACCGCTTTTCTGGACTACTATTTCCTGCCCGGGTTGAATATCAAACACCCTGATAGATCCCGGGAAGGAAGCGGCAAAGGTGATCTGCCCGGGACCGCCCTCGGCTGTAAATCTATTCTGGAACATTGCTTCTCCCGCGAACATACGCCCGATAGCCTTGCCAAAGCCTCCGTTGCTTGTCGTTTCCATTCTTACGTTCGGTGTCATCCAGCTCATACTGCCTTTTTCGGTGATCATAGTCTCGCCGGGCATAATATCGCATATGACTGCGGGAAGGGGTTCTCCTACGATCTTGTACTGCATATAAATGTCCTCCTGATAAAAAATATATTTATTTTAATTGTATTTTATCTTAGCAATTTTAATACCTTGTCGAGCGTGGGTAAGCTTGGCTGTGCTCCCATGCCGCACACGGTAACAGATGCTGTAACATTCGCAAAGTGAAGTGCCTCTTCTACCGCCATTCCCGATGCGGTTGCATAGCAGAACGCACCGATAAAGCTGTCGCCCGCCGCTGTGGGATCAACAACCTTGCCTGTTTTGACCGCCGCAGAATACACCAAACTTTCTCCGTCAGAGAAGACGCACCCCGATGCTCCGAGGGTAATGATCGCATTGCCGGCCCCAAGCGAGATCAGAGCCTCAAGCGCCCTCCTTCTGCCTTCTTCATCCGAGGGCTCGATCCCCGTCAGATCGTACGCCTCGTGCTCGTTCGGGGATATATGATCCACGCACTCGGCAAGCTCTTGCGGGATGCTGCGCGAGGGTGCGGGGTTGAGCATTACGGGAACACCCGCCGCTTTTGCCTGCCTCGCAACGGCAAGATTGACCTCCTCAGGGACCTCGTTTTGCAGAATTACGAAGTCGTATTCCGATATCTTATCGGATAAAAACTCAACGTCGCTTGCCGTCATTGTGCCGTTTGCGCCGGGAATGACGAGAATTCGGTTTTCGGCGCCGTCTGCTCTCTCTTCTATTTGAATGTCTGCGACACCCGTAGAGGCGTTTTCATCAATGCTTACGTGCGACACGTCTATCCCTTCGTCCCTGAGCAGGGAAACAAGCTCTGCTCCGAAGGCATCCTTGCCGACTCTTCCGACCATGCTGACCTCAGCTCCGAGCCTTGCCGCCTGAACAGCCTGGTTTGCGCCCTTTCCTCCTGCCGCTGTGCGGAAGCTGACGCCGGAGACTGTCTCTCCGTTATTTGGCAGCTTAGGGGCTGTGCATATCATATCCATGTTGATACTGCCTACCACGAGGATCTTAGGTGATTTCATTTCGTTCTCCTTGATTATAGTTATTCGAGGATCAATTCTTTGGCTATCGCGAGAAGCTCGCGAAGTGTATTCGGAATAAATAAGTATAACGGTGTATTCGAGTGACAATGCGTTGCGTTGTCAAGTCCAATCTTTTTTGCGGTGAGCTCAGCTCTGAAGACGTGATATTCATTGGTTATAAACGCAACCGTGTAATCACCTCCGAGATGCGCATCAAGCAATTCCTTTGAAAAAATGAAATTTTCGCGAGAGCTCGTTGCCCTTGGCTCGAGTAAGATCATTTTTTCATCTACACCGTGCCCGACAAGATACTTTTTCATAGCTTCAGCTTCCGTGATATCCTCCTGCGGCCCCTGTCCGCCGCTTACAACTATGAGCGCGTCGGGATTTTGCCCGTGGTAGCTGACTGCCGCATCAAGCCGTCCCTTGAGCGTGGCACCCGGTTCTTCTCCTCTTATTCCGGCACCGAGTACGATCAGCGCATCCTCCTGATGCGTCGCGTCGTCAACGCAACCGTATATCGCAACGACCGTGATCGATGAAGTAAGCAAGAGCAAGACCGTCAGCAAAGCGAGCTTCGTCCATTTTGGTACAGCTTTGAAGAAAACTCCCGTAAGTATGGTGATAATACCTGCGGCAATGCTGAGAAAATGCCCGATATGTACGTTTGAAAAAAACAGGACCGCTGCCGAAGCAAAAAGAGATATTCCGCCGATAATTATCAGAAAAGCCGATGTGCTCTTTTTCGGTCTCGTCATGCTTATCACCTCACGCACAGTATACACCAAAAGTCAATATTAGTCAAGAAAAAAGCATCCGAGCACTTCGTCTCGGATGCTTTTGTGATAAACGATTATTCGTCAAAATCCGGGGAAACAGCGCGGTCGTAGATCTCGGTAACCTCAGTTGAGGGAGCGCGGTCAAGCAGAGTAACGGCGATAGCTGCTATCATAGATGCAACAAAGCCGGGAAGGAGCTCGTAAACTCCCGTAGGAGCGGTGAGGAAGAGAAGCCAAACGACGTCTACCACTGCACCGACAATAACGCCTGCAAGAGCACCCTTATATGTAAATCTTCTCCAGAAAACAGAGAGAATTACTACGGATCCGAATGCGGAACCAAAGCCGCCCCATGCATTTTCAACCATATTCATGATCGCCTGAGCTCCGCTGCCCTTGCTGGTAGCGATAAAGTAAGCGATTATGCTGACAATGATAACTATAATACGTCCTACCCACAGAAGCTCCTTGTCGGATGCGTTCTTTCTGAATACGGGACGGTAAATATCCGATGTAAAGGAAGAGGAAGCGACGAGAAGCTGGCTGTCAGCGGTAGACATTGCAGCCGCAATGATCGCAGCCATGAGAAGACCGGCAATAAATCCGGGAAATATCATTCTTGCAAGCTCAATGAATACCATCTTTTGTGCGCCAACCGCAAGAAGCTTCTCACCGACGAGCATTCTGCCGAAGAACGCAATGAGAATTGCCGCAAAGAGTGCGAGGATTACCCATACTATAGCAACGGTAGCGGATTTCTTGACCATGGAGGATTTTTTGATTCCCATGAATCTTACAAGAATATGAGGCATACCGAAGTATCCGAGACCCCAAGCGAGACCGCTTGCTATATCCTGCCAGGAAGCAGAGAATACGTTGTTGACAAATGAATACTCGGTTCCGTCAGAGGAAACGATCACCTTGTCAAGAAGAGCGGTATCGAGTTCTTTTGTAACAAGGATCACTATCGGAATAGCAAGAAGGGCAACCAGCATCATAAGACCCTGGAAGAAGTCTGTCCAGCAAACCGCCTTATATCCGCCGAGGAAGGTGTAAGCAAGAAGGATCGCTACGAATATGAGCATTGCTATGCCTTCATCTACTCCGAGAATGTCGTGGAATACGGTAGCTCCCGCAACGAAAGAGGAAGCGACGTAAACGGTAAAGAATACGAGAAATACTACGGCGCAAATTATCTGCAGAGTACGGCTCTTTGTAGCAAATCTGTTTGACAGGTATTGGGGAAGTGTAATAGCGTCGTTAGCAGCTGCCGAGAAACGTCTGAGTCTGCGTGCGATAAGGAGCCAGTTTGCAATAGTACCAAGTGCGAGACCGATACCGATCCATGCCTGCCCCATACCAAATGCAAGAATGCTACCGGGGAAACCCATGAGCAGCCATCCTGACATATCGGATGCTTGAGCACTCATTGCTGTGACCCAGGGACCCATGCTTCTGCCTCCGAGAAAATACTCCTTTTCGCCGCCGTTCTTGGTCTTTAAGAAGAACACTATACCAATTCCGAGGACTGCGGCAAAGTAAATGATAAATGCTAAAAGTTCGGGATTCATATCATTGACCTCCAATGTGTTATATCGATTTGATCGTGCAAATGTCGGATTCTGTGATGTAAAATATAGAACTGCACAATCGGAATTTATATTATAACATAATAATGAATAAAAATCAACCGAAAAAATTGATTTTTATTCATTTTACGACTTGTTTTTTAATTCTTTACTCTTCCCAAGGAAATACGTACTGAGCGAGCCCGAGCGTATCACGCACCTCGGATATCTCCTTTTGAACCGACTCGTTTATCGGTACTCCGTCAGCTCTTGCGAGGCGCGTCAAGTCGGATCGTAGCCATGTC
>JAZMZS010000095.1:0-11846 GCA_045586105.1 Eubacteriales bacterium
ATCACGTTGCCTGTTCCGTCAACGACGTTAGAGCTGAGAGTTCCGCCGTTTACCGTAAGGTTAGCGATAGGTGCCTTTGCGGCATCGCTGCCTGCGATATGTACCCATACAGCACGTGTGCCGAGAATGTAACCGCCGTTGATGACAACGGTGTTAGCATCGGTGGTGCTGGTAGTGAACTGACGGATAGCTACGTCCTTTGCTCTGATGATACCGTCATTAATAGTTACGGTACCGCCGGAGTAGTTATCGATCGCATAGCTTGCGCCGCCCTTGTTGGTCTTGTTCTCGATGTATGCACCCTCACCGATAACGAGTGTTCCTCTGTTAGAGATGGTGTTGGTAGCATAGGTGGGGAAGCCTTCAGTTCCCCAGTCTACATCGGGATACTCAGCAAGAGATACGACAGTACCATTGATAATGGTAAGACTGCCCTTGTTCTCGATAAGAGCAGAGCCGCCGTTGTTGTCGAATGCGCCGGAGAGAGTATGACCGTTGAGGTCAAGAACTACCTCCTTATCAGCAGGAACGGTGATCTTGGAGCTGACTACGAGATCGCTGTCGAGCTTTATCTCTCCGCCCTCTGCGATAGCTGCAGTGAGCTTGTCAGGGGTATTGATAGGCTCAGTTCCCATGACATACTCGGTGGTCCGGATGGTAATATACTTGCCGGTCTCGGTATCAAGAGCAGCTCCGGTAGCCTCGTAGAGACGAAGCTCAACGGTGACCTTGGTTCCTGCATTTGCGCCGGTCATGTCACCGATTCCGCAATAGAAATCACGGAAGTCGCATACCTCAAGATAGTTGACGGCTACGTTTCCGATATCCTTGAGCAGTCGGATCTCCTGTCCCGCAGTGATAGCTCCGTTATTGACAGCTCCGAGCCATTTGCCCGAGAACTGAGGATAACCTGAGCGCTCATACTTGCCCGCGAGAACTGCGCTTCCGTCCGCTACATCCTTGTCAGCCGAAACAACAAAATCAGCATGCCAGATCTTGTAGGGGCTGTCCTGTCCGTCCTCGGTTGCACTGAACTTGTATGCAACGTCGAGCTCGGCGGAAGGAATAATGCTCGTGGTATTGAATACGTTGTAGATGGGGTCATTTGTCACGGGGATCGTGTTGACCTTTGCTACAGGTACGTCAGCCATTGCATCATACTGATTGTCAAAGCTGTCATACTCTACAGTATCCTGGATAGCGTAGATCATGATGGACACGCCTCTTGCGACGAGGTCCTGATACTCGTTTCCTGCATCCTCACGCATATGACCTGAGAGCATGATAGGAGCGGACTTCGTCTCGCCGGGAAGAAGATGGTACCACTGGTCAAGATCGTATGCTACATTGGTATCGGGGTTAACGACAGTCCACTCGATAGCCTCGAGGAGCTTTTCATCTCCGTCGATGCCTGCGATATAGATCTTGTACTTGAATGCAAGGTTACCCTTATTTGCAACATATACAGTCTGGAGGTTGTATGTACAACCGGGTTCCCAGAGTACCTTCTCTCCGTCAGGAGCACCAGCAGCCTTCTGGAACTCGAGGACCTTGCCCTCAAGTGAGTTTCCGTCAGCGTCAACAAGATCAGCATCCAATATACCCGAACGGATAATGTTACCTGCACTTGCTACGGTATCCGTAAACCATGCATAGGTAGTTCCGAGAAGCATCGAGAAGCAGAGGATGAGAGATATCAGGCTCGCTATCAATGCTCCCTTTGTGGATTTTGTCTTGAACATTTGTTTCTCCTTAGATTCTTCATGTGTGTCTGACCTTCGGTCATATTACCGAGGTCTCCTGCGAATTAGTCCTGCCAGAAGTTTGCAAATGCATCGTAGCAGTTATCGCCGGTGTTCTCGAACTGAAGCGCCTGAGCTACAAGATCGAGATCAAACTCGCCGCCGAGAGTTGCGAGATCATACTGATCAAGATCAGCAGGGATCGTTACAGTGTTGAAAAGAGTAACGGTCTCGCCTTCCTCGAGCTCTTCGTTGAGGTAATACGTCATAGTAAGAGTATTAGCCACAGCGTCGAACTTTGCAGCCTCGTAACGAGTCCATACGGTCTCGTCATGTCCGCCGAAAATGGTGCCGATATCATATCCTGCACCGAGTGTGTTGATCCAAGCCTGTGCATTATTGAGGGTAACGGTAACACGTATCCACTGAGTATACTTACCGGTGTTCTCAACAGTAGGGTCCTTGGTAAGAACATCGCCGGGAGCTATGTCCTCGTACGTGTTCTTATCAGTAGTCTCAACAGGATCAACGGGGGTTCCGTCGGGATTTACCTTAGTCTCCCAGAGATCTACAGAGAAGATCTCGTCGGGATCGGACGAGGAATCGGTCATCATAAACTTGTTGGAGACCGATGCCTGATCCTGGAACCAAGCGAGAGTACCCATAGACAGGATCGCGATAATGCTGATAACGAGCGATATCGCAAGCACCTTCTTCTTCAGATTTGTCATTGTTTTTTTCCTCCTTCTTATAATATTTTTTTATTTTATTCCCATACAGATTGGAATTCCTTGCATTTGTACGGGGACAAAATCGGTTTGATGCCAAAACAGGTGATCACTTCTCTTCCCTGTTTTCTTCGCTTGAGCTCTGCTCCTTTTGCTGTGCGAGCTTCGCCTTGACATCGGCAAGCTCTGCACGCATGCGCTCGAGCTCCTCGCGGTTCTTTTTCTCCTCTTCGGTCTCAACCGACGCCTCAGCTGCCGCCTTTTTGGCAGCGCCGCCGAAGATATCGGGCAGGAATATGATGACTATAAGCAAAGCTACCGCGAGGAGAGTTATATAAAGTCCGGGGGGATGCTGTATCCAATCGGATACATATCCGACGTAAGGAATCGAGAACTCAGCTCTGCCTATAACGTTATTGTAATGAACGGGAGCCGCATCCGGGGTATCGTTTGCAAGTCCCTTCGTGTAGAAATGCTCGTTTTCTGCGTCTATTCTTATTACCTGGTGTGTTGCCACGACAAGGTTTTCGTTCAAAACGAAGGTAATGGAATCTCCCACCTTGATCTCAGAGGGATCGACCTCCTTTACGTAGATAAGGTCACCGACGCTGAATTTCGGCTCCATCGAGCCCGACAAAACGGTATATGTATGAAATCCCGCGATCCTCAGACCCATCAGCACTACAGCCACAAGGACAGATATGATAACAAGCACCGTCGTTATTATGCTCATTACCTTTCCTGCAGGTGTCGTTTTCTTTTCATTATTATTTCTTTTAAGTGTTCTTTTCGTTTCCATACAGAAAGCGCCCTTTCATCAATCGATCGTTTGCTGCGCAAACACGGTTATTCCGAGCTCGACCTCGGGAAGGTGGTCATCGCGGCAGTTTGCCTCGTTGCCGACATCCTGCGGCATGTAGACCACTATTGCGACATATCTCTCACTGTCGGGAGGCATTATCACACTGTCCCACTCCGAGTAAGAATTGAGCTTCAGCTCTGCAAGCTCCCTCGGGGCACTCAACTGAGCGAGCTCTCTGTCGAGCTCTGCTTCTTCCGCTCCGAAGAGCACTCCGTATCTGAGATACTCGGGAAGATATATTTCATTGCCGTATACGTTCTTTGCCGTTATTACCGAACGAAGATCGACCGCGAGCTTGTACTCTATATCTATAGTCGAAAGATTTTTTACCTTCAGATAGACGACCTGAGTATATCCCGGCTCATACAGCGCCTTGTCGTTGAATATGCTTGTGTCAAGCTCCAGGGGGTCATAATCTGTCATGGTGTCATTCTTATATTCAACCGCGATCTCAAACTCGGCAAAGTTGAATACGTTTTTGACCACCGGTGTCTCGTCCATGTACCAGGCGAGAGATGTTCCCGCCCCGAGCACGCTCCATAATGCAAGCAACACCAATCCGGCAACCAAAGCTATTTTTGCTGTCATGTTACGATGAAGAATCTTCAATTAACTCAGGCTCCTTTCATTTTATTGCCAAGCGGCTCATACATACTCAGTTCGATTCCGAGCGGTCCTTCTTTTTCTTTCCTAATATTATTATGAACATCATTCCGCAGGAGAGAGCAAATACGCATCCCCATAGAAGAATATCCGTCTCATCTCCCGTATCCGGGGGCTTCGGGTCATCCGGCTCTGCCGGCGATTCTTCAACCCTGAACTGCCAGTCAAGATAGCCTATCAGGTTTTTGAAGCTGTTATCGAGAGTTACAGGTACATCGAGCGTTACCAGAAGATCGACCTCTCCGCCCGAATAAAGAGTACCGAGCAGCACCCATTCGGTCAGCTGCGCGCTCTGATCGGAGGGAGCGTCGAACATATATGCCATCTCACCGTTCTCGTCCTTCGCAACACGCAGGGTAAGCTCGGACAAGAAGTCCTCGGATCCCTCGTGCGCTCCGAGCGAACGCATGTAGATATCTACCTTTACCTTTTTGGATGCATCGTTTCTGACGGTCACCTTCTGTGTAATGCTGTCCCCGGGCATCACATCCTTGAAGTCTGTAAACAGGTCGGTCGGAGAATACTCACTTCCGGGAGAAAAAATGAAATCTCCCGCATCTCCCTCGTACAGTACGGTTCCGTCAGCATAAGCCGAAGCACTCAGCATGGGCAGCAGCACAAGCGCAGCCAGAAGCGACGCTATGATACGCTTCACTGTCCGCCACCCCCTCCGTCCTCAGGCCATCCCGATGCAAACCACGGATACTCGGCGGGGTTGTTTTCCTGCTGTACGGCATATGCGCTGACCGTGAGTGACAGCACCCGGCCTATATAGCTCTTATCGATCTTATCGCCGATGATCTCGACCTCAGTAAACACAGCAGGTGTCGTCTCACCCGGGAATAAGACCTCGTTGTAATAAATGTATCCGTCCTCGCGCACCGTCCATGAGCTTTGGTCTATATTGATGCCGAAGCATTCCTCAGCCGACAGATCCTGCGAGTCTATACTGTTTGTTATCTTAACTCTGAGATAAAACGGATGTTCGCATATATTCTCGACAGTCACTCTCTTGCTCACTATCTGTCCGGGAATGACATATACTCCTTCCTCAGGGAAAGGAGAGCCGTCCTCTGTGGTCTCATGGATCGCGAGCTTGATATCTCCGGAGGTAATTACGTTGGTAGCGGTACCTATAGCCGAGTAATATGCAAGAGTGCTCTGCGACAAAAACGAAAGCAGGATCGCACATACCGAGATCACAAACAATCTGAGCTTAGGCTTGTTCATTGTATTTACCTCCTTCATTTGAATTTTCGTCCGAATAAAATCGGGGCTCCGCCCGATAATTATCTACGTCTCGCTCTCGGTCTTCTGAGCGCAGGAGCGTCGCCTGCCGAAGCGGGAGGAGCCGTCGGTCTGACGGCCTCAGGAGAAGCCGCAGGTGCGGGTCTTGCAGGTGCCGTCACGGAAGATTCCGCAGGTGCGGGTCTTTCGGGAGCCGCAGGTGCGGGACGAACCGTCCTTACCCTCTGAGGTGCCGCATTCTGTCCCGCGGCAGGTACTGCAGGACGCACAGGTCCTTCAGAAGCACGCCTTACGGGTTGTGCCGCATCGGGTGCGGTGCTTTGCACAGGCGCGGTATATTGCGGCGCTGCGGGAGCCGCCTGAGCAGCTGTCTGCTCCGCGGCGGGAGCGGGAGAAGCGGGGGGTGCCTGCGGAGCTATCGGCTGAGCGGGAGCTTCCTGTACTCCGCCGCCTGCCAACTGCTGTCTCAGCGCACGAAGCTCGGCAAGGACCTTAGCGTTTTCCTCTCTTTCGGCTGAAAGTCTGTCCTTCTCCGCCTGGAGATCCGCAAGCTGTTCCTTTCTGTATCTGCGGAACAGTGTCACACAGTTTGCGCCGTTGTAAACAAGAAGCAGTGCAAACGGTATGAAGATGCAGGATATATATCCCGGCGTGCTCTTGACAAACTGGAAGAACGCTCCGATAAACGGAATGTGGAACTGATACTTACCCGTTACGTACGGATAGGTGACGACCGTCTCGTCATCGACATTCGTGGTAGTACCGTATGTGATGAATCCGGGGTTGCCTTCGGCATCAACGGTCAGACGGCGGATCATATGCGTTATGGTGGTTCCGCCGCTCATATTGTTCACAGGCTGATAAGATATAATGTCACCGGGCTTGAGTGTAGCCGGGTCCACCTTCTTGACGAAGACGATAGAGCCCGAATCGATCCCGCTTTCCGACATAGAGTCGGTAAGAACGGTATATGCATAAAAGCCAAACAAGGATTTGTCATACTTATCAAACGTCTTGACGGAAATGACGGTGAATATCATCATAAACACGGAAAAGGCGGCAAGCGCCCACACCAAAATATTCTTCACAATATTCAGAGCTTTTTTCATGTTAGTTCCTTGTCTCGTGCAAGTCTACGGAATGATACCGAGAGGCACGATTATTGAAAATAATATACATAATAGGCATAGTCTATGTATTTTATAGTTAATTATAGCATTATAAGTTCTGTTTTGCAATAGTATTTTAGTAAATTTTATTATAATATATATAATTAATACAGTTTTTGTTGTTTTTATCAACATTTAGTTCGGTCGGTCAACATATTTTTTTAAAGCAACTTTAAAAAAAGCCCCGTTACCTTTGCTTTGAGCAGGTAACGGGTGCTTTTCATTCGACAATTTATTGTAATAACCGAGCTGTTTTTTATAATCGTTTTTTCCAATATCATATCAGATCGGCGATCTCAAGAACGAGCTTCTCGGTCTTCTCCCAGCCGATGCACGGATCTGTAATGGACTTTCCGAAGGTTCCCTCTCCTATCTTCTGGCATCCGTCCTCGAGGTAGGATTCTATCATAAAGCCCTTGATCATCTTCTTGATATCGGGATTATGTCGTGCGGAATGGAGCACCTCCTTGCAGATCCTCGGCTGCTCGTTCCACTTCTTGGAGGAGTTTGCATGGTTAGTATCCACGATAAGAGCTATATTGGACAGCTCCTTCTTGGCGTATGCCTCATAGAGATACACAAGATCCTCGTAATGATAGTTCGGGAAGGATCTTCCGTAATTATCCACGTATCCTCTGAGGATCGCGTGGCACAGCGGGTTACCCGTTGTCTTTACGTCCCATCCTCTGTAGATAAAGGACTGCTCGGACTGCGCGGCAACGATGGAATTGAGCATAACGGAAATGTCACCGCTGGGAGGATTCTTCATTCCTACGGGGATATCCATACCGCTCGATACAAGTCTGTGCTCCTGATTTTCCGAGGAACGTGCGCCTACGGCAACGTAGGATATCAGATCCGAAAGATAGCGGTGGTTCGAGGGATAGAGCATCTCGTCGGCGGTAGAAAGACCTGTTTCGGTCAGCACCCTTGTATGAAGCTCTCTTATGGCAAGTATACCGTGATAGAGATCGGGCTTTCCCGAGGGATCGGGCTGGTGGAGCATTCCTTTGTAGCCCGTACCTGTGGTACGAGGCTTATTCGTATATATTCTCGGAATGAGGATAAGCTTGTCACCGACCTTATCCTGGAGCTTTTTCAGTCGGTAGGTATACTCGAGAACAGGCTCCTCACTATCAGCTGAGCAGGGACCAATCACGAGGATCATCTTTTCGGATTCACCTGTAAACACTGCCTTTATTTCAACATCGCGTTTTTCTTTTGCTTCAGAAGCCGCCGCACTTACTGGATACTTCTCTTTGGTCTCCAACGGGATGGGCAGTTTTCTGAAAAATTCCATTGACATATCAGTGTTCCTCCATTCTTCAAAAATTATTGTAAACTGTTTCTCCTTGAGTGTTTACAATCAAAACAAGATATGCTATACTTTTAAAGGATTTTTAAAAGATACTGTATATTATAGTACTTTAAATCTAAAATGTAAACCTTTTTTTGAAATTTTATTAGGCAAAAGGTCGTTTTTATGAAAAATAATACAATCAGCCGCCCGATAGACAAGAATACCGTTCTCGCTCATCTCGACTATAGTGCGGATGTGTACTGCTTCAAGCAAACATCCTCCACCAATGATGAAGCAAAGAGACTTGCAGCTCTCGGCTGCTCTCACGGTACCCTTGTTATAGCAGAGGAGCAAAGCGCGGGGAGAGGCAGGAGAGGAAGAAGCTTTTTCTCTCCGTCGCACAGCGGTATTTACATGAGTGCGGTGATAAAGCCCGACGCGGGCAGAAGCGGTGTAATGTATACGGTTGCCGCCGCAGTTGCGGTACGCAGGGTTCTGGGTGAATATGCACCGCACGCCGAGATCAAATGGGTAAATGATGTGTATCTCGGAAGCCGCAAGATCGCAGGTATTCTCTGTG
The DNA here is from genome assembly GCA_045586105.1 of Eubacteriales bacterium. Classification (GTDB taxonomy): domain Bacteria; phylum Bacillota; class Clostridia; order Oscillospirales; family CAG-272; genus JAZMZS01. Next base: position 8,293 of record JAZMZS010000095.1, read on the forward strand.
AGGCTGTCAACAGCCCCGATAACGGCAGTCTCGAATACGTCATTTGCGGTATAGGAGTGAACGTATCCCCGCCCGAGGGTGGTTTTCCCGATGACTTAAAGGAAAAAGCCGGATATCTTTGTGACGGTCCGATCGACCGAGGGGTGCTTGCCGCACTGCTTGCCAACTCGTTATTCGACGCTGTTATGCTTGACAGCGGGGATCTTATAGCCGAGTATTCGGAGCATATGATGCTCAACGGCAGGAGGATCTGTTACTCAAAGAACGGGCAAAGCCTCACGGGGACAGTGCGCGGAGTGGACGCCTCGGGCGGTCTTATCGTAGAGGACGACAGCGGAAGCCGAAGTGTGCTCACCTCGGGGGAGGTACAGCTTGAAGCCTTTTGACAGAAAAAGCATCTCGCGCATTCCATCCTATGCGCTTTTCTGCACACTGATAATACTCGGAAGGTTCATCGCGCTGCCACTTGCTGTGCCCCTGACAATGCAGTATCTGTTTGTCAACACAGGCGCTCTCTTCCTCGGCAGAAAGGGATACATCCCGCCTCTGTGCTACCTTATGCTCGGCTTGATGGGCGTTCCCGTATTTACCTTTGGCGGAGGCATTGCAAGCCTTGCCGAGCCTTCGTTTGGGTTTATACCCGGATTTGTTGCGGGTGCGTTTGTCAGCGGTATCATAAGCGAAAAAGCGAAAAGCACGCGGGGTCTCGTTCTTGCCTCCGCGGCGGGTCTTGTATGCGTTTACGCATTCGGCATCGGGCACGGTCTTCTTTTAAGTCTGCTGTACTCAGCGCAGCCATTGTCGGCTGTCGGGATAATATCGGTATTTATACTGCCATTTATTATTCCGGATGCGGTGAAATGCGCCGTCAGCATATTATTGTACAAAAAAGTGAAAAAGCATATAAAAGCACAGCCTGCCGACCGCTTCTGATCCGCAGGCTGTGCGCTTTTATTCAAGCACCTTATCAACGAACTCCGCAAGGAGCGCCTTGCATTTTTCCGTATCGGTAATGTAGCTCGTGCCGTGTCCCGCTCCGGGGCAGATAAAGATCGATCTTTCCGAAGCGCATGCATCATGACATTCCCTGCCCATCCTGCAGGGAACGAAATCATCGTCCTCACCGTGAATAAACATGCACGGCACCTTCGCCGAGGCAAGCGATACTCTTGCATCCGCTCCCGAGAAGGAAAAGCCTGCCGCTATCCTGCATATCAGGTCAGCCGTGTAGTAAAAAGGGAAAACGGGTATCTTCATCAAGCCCATCACGTAATGTATCTGATCCTTCGGATGAGCGTAGCCGCAATCGTCGATAATGCCTCGGACATTTGACGGCAGTCCGACATCAGCCGCATAAGCGACGGTAGCACCTCCCATCGATATTCCGTCGAGGATCACCGGCATATCTTCTCCGAGCCTCCTGTTATGTTCGTTCACCCAGGCAAGAACATCATAGCGTTCAAGCACACCGAATGTGATATATTTCCCTTCACTCTCACCGTGTGCTCTGTGATCGCACATAAGCATATTAAGCCCGAGCGAGCGGTAATACGGCAAAACACCCGAGAAATCGTGAAGCGCATTCGAGCGGTATCCGTGAAAAAGAATTACCGTTGCTCTCGCATCTTCACACGGAATATACTGCGCGGAAAGCTTCAGACCGTCGTGCGAGGTGACCGTCCAGGTCTCACGCGGCTCTTCGGCATAAAAGCGTCTGCCTTCCTTTACCATTTCAAGCTCGCCGAGCTTGAAATCTCCGATAAGTCCATCCATCAGAGGAGATATTATCTTTGGTATCCTTTTGGCACACGCCATAGAAAAAAGCAGCCACGACACGACGCCGAGCGCAATCAAAAGCAAGAGGCAAAGCGCCGCCGCCACGATCAAAAAAGCCTTCATTACTTCATCTCCAAAACGCTTTGATACTTCGTATTATACTACCGCAACGATCCAAAATCAAGTTTTTTCGGCAACGAAGACGGGGTTTTTTGAAAAAAACTATTGTAAAAGGGAGCGTTTGACTGTATAATATAATTTTAGTAAGAACAAACGAGAGGAAGTCATGTTACAGCAGTTATTGACGTTTAAATACTCGGGCGTGCTCTTTAACACCCTTACGGTGATCATCGGCTCGCTCGTAGGACTTGCTTTCAAGCGCGGAATACCGAAAAAGCTCACCGACGCAATGATGTGCGCTATCGGTATTTGCACGGTATACATCGGAATTTCGGGAGCAGTAAACGCCGGCGCGGATAACGAAGCAAATCCGATCATTATGATCATTGCAATTGCCGCAGGTGCTGCACTCGGAACTCTTCTCAACATAGACGGGGCGCTCGGAAGGCTCGGGGCTGCCGTTGAGAAAAAGGTATCAAAGGACAAAGACGGCAGCGGCAGGATAGCCGAGGGCTTTGTTTCCGCATGTCTTCTTTTCTGCGTAGGCTCAATGACTGTAGTAGGAGGACTTAATGCAGGTATCTCGGGCGACAATACACTGTATTACACCAAAGGCATCCTTGACTTCGTTTCCGGCATGGCGCTGTCGGTCAGCTTCGGCATAGGGGTTCTGTTCTCTTCCCTGTTCGTTCTTTTATTCCAGGGAGCGATCGTGCTCGGGGCAGGATTTATCGAGCCTCTGCTTACAAGCCACATGATAAGCGAGATGAACTGCACAGGCTCTCTTCTCATTCTCGTCATAGGTCTCAATCTTATCGGTATTACCAAAATAAAGGTAGCGGACTATCTGCCCGCAATTCTCATTGCGATGCTGCTTGCCGCTTTTATGTAGGTGTGATATGAAATTTGAAAGACTAAAGCTGCTGAGAAAAGAAAAGGGCTACACTCAGGCAGAGGTAGCGTTTCTGCTCGGTGTAGACAGGCGTACCTACTGCGCTTATGAAACGGGAGTGAATGCAATAACCGCTCCCACGCTGATAAAGCTTTCAAAGATATACGGCACGAGCATCGATTATATGCTCGGACAGACCAACAGAAGAAAATAAAAAATGCTCATCATCAGGGCAAATATATAACTAAGACGCGGGTGCCATTTCATCCGTGCACGGAGGACATTATGGAAAATAAAGGAAAATTCTACATCACAACTGCGATCGCGTACGCCTCGAGAAAGCCGCACTTCGGTAACACCTACGAGGTGATAATGACCGACGCCCTCGCACGCTTCAAGCGTCAGGTCGGATATGACGTGTATTTCTGCACGGGAACCGACGAGCACGGTCAGAAGATAGAGAACTGCGCTCTTGAGGCAGGGATCGAGCCCCAGGCTTACGTCGACGGCGTTGCGGGCGAGATCAAGGGCATATGGGATCTCATGAACGCAAGCTATGACAAATTTATCCGCACCACCGACGACTACCACGAGAAGGCAGTCAAAAATATATTCAATAAGCTCTACGAGCAGGGAGATATTTACAAGGGAAGCTACGAGGGCTGGTACTGCACACCCTGCGAGTCCTTCTTTACCGAAACTCAGGTAGAGGACGGTAAGTGCCCCGATTGCGGTGCGCCCGTGCAGAAGGCGACCGAGGAGGCTT